>DAOWJM010000080.1 GCA_030640325.1 Dehalococcoidia bacterium
AGCAATATCATGAATAACAATGCCATCATCCTTGGTAGCCAGTATGTCTATGTTATGTGCAGCGCCAGACCTACCGTTAACCTTAGCATCTTCCCTTACCTCGTAGCCATGCCGCTTCAAGTATTCTATAAGCTGTGATTTGGGCTTGACCTCAAACTCCAGCCAGCCTCTCTTTGCCTCATTGAAACCATAAGAATAGATATTTACCTCGGTAACCTTATCCTGAGGGGTAAGCGTGCCGCATTTTAGGCAGCGCCATTGTATCTCCAGCTGGCTGAATATCTCATAGCAATCATGACACTTGCACATCAATCCCAGGCTCTGGTAGTCACCACCTCTAACCCGCAGTTCCAGACCACACCTAGGGCATATATACCCCCCACCAGCAACAAACTCATCTTCCAGCCCAACGAACTTGCAGGAGAGATGTTCAAAAACCCTGCCCCGGGCAAAATTCCCCGAACCACATTTAGGACAACGGTTAGATGGTCTTAAATTTACTGACCAGCACTGGGGACAGCGGAGAAGCGTATCAAAGAAATCCCTTCTCAACGTGCCCTTATCAACCAGGGATTCCAAAATTGATGTGGAGATAACCTTTATTGACTTTATCGGTAGAAGCATACAAAATAGAGACCGCGATGGAAGCTATTTTTATAGTTGTTTTCGCCCTATTAGGGATGACCGTGGCTAGCTTCCTCAATGTCTGTATGGACCGTTTGCCCAGTAATGAGTCGCTCCTCTTCCCTGCCTCTCATTGTGCTTCTTGTCATCACCGCCTAGCGATAAAAGACCTAATTCCTATTTTCAGCTACTTATGGCTACATGGTCGCTGCCGCTACTGCCGAGCTCCTATCCCCAGACGTATACTCGGGGTGGAAATTGGCACTGGGCTCCTGTTCGGTTACCTCTATTGGCACTATGATTTGAGCATTGAATTGGCAGTTGCTGCTCTCTACTGCTGCCTGTTCATCGTTCTTATGGTTGTTGATTTGGAGCACGGGCTTATTCTCAATAAGGTGGTTTATCCCACTATGGCAGTGGCTTTGCTCATCAGCGTCTTTTTACCTCCGTCTAAGGTGGCTTATCCTGGCGAGGCAGCGACCTTACTTTTCAATACCTTTTTACCTGAGCCAGGGATTGCTCAATCTGCTATTGGCGGTGGCATTGGACTGGGGCTATTCCTATTAGTGGTTCTCATTTCCAGGGGGGGAATGGGGTGGGGAGATGTTAAAATGGCAGCCCTGATAGGCTTGGTTACTGGCTATTTGATACTTGTTGCCTTATTTATGGCGGTAATTCTTGGCGCTTTGGTAGCCGGGAGCCTGCTCCTGCTTAAGATAAAGAGGCGGAAGGAGGGCATTCCCTTCGCTCCCTTCCTCTCTTTAGCCACTATAGTTACCCTGTTGTGGGGAAGTAACATCCTTAACTGGTATCTGGGACTATTTTAGCCGCTGTATTATGGCTAACCTCTTGACAACTTCCTTTATCTAGGGTAGCATAATAGTACTAGGTCAAAAGTAATGGATGGTAGGCAGATAATTAAGATAGAACGCCGAAGGTCTAGCATTGAAGTGATAGCCGATATGTTAAGGCTAGGTGAAGCTGGCAAGACTGAAATAATGTATAGTGCCAATATGAGCTATAGCCAGCTACAAAAATATCTCAACTTCTTGCTGCAACTGGGGCTAATAAATAAAGTAACGGTGGGAAATCCAATTGTGACCTATAGAGTGACCAGGAAAGGTCTCAGGCTACTAAGAAATATAGATAGTATCCTAGAAATGCTTGAGTTAGTAGAGGAGGACTGACCTTTAGGCTTTTGGAGTCTTTTGAATAAATGTGGAGAAAGGCAAGCGCGCTACTAGCATTCATCAACAAGGTGGTAGCGCTAAAAATTGTCTTAATTCCTTAAACGCTACTATCGATAAGTAACACCAATTGAGGGAGAGATTTTATGGGTGAAAAAAGAATGTTGATAATGCCGGCGGAGCTTATTAAGAAAATTGATGATAACCGTGGAGATATGAGTCAAGCTGAATTCGTTGATTTTTTGATTGATAGTCAACTAAAAGAAGAGGTCAAAGACCAACAGTATGCCACCAAGGAAGAATTCCGTTCTTTTGAGCAGGATACGAGGAAGCTTCTGAGGAGCTTCCTCGACTTCTTTGTCAGCTATGGGCTTGAGTTGGGCAAACAATCACCCAAAGCTGAATTTGAAGAGCTAAGCAGCAAGCTAGAAGAGCTGGAAAATCACCTAGCCCCTGAAAGCAAGGACAAAGAGGCTAAGATTAAATGGAAATAGTTTATCGAGCTTAGATAGAAAACTCTCGTTTCCCACGGAAGCGATTTTGAACCCCTTCTCCTTTGGAGAGGGGTTTTTTAGTTAACTTCAAGGGTAGAACATTGTTCTAGAACATAATACCTTCCCTTTGCTAGCGCAATCTGCCATATTCAGAATAGGGAATCGCCATTTGGCGAATATGAGGATATAGATAAATGGCGGTGCTAGCATGAACTATATAGCTTTAGGTAGCCTTGGCTTCCTAGTAATACACGTTTTTGACATCGTCTCCCTAAAAAGGATTCCAGCGGCAAAACCAGTTACCTGGATAGTAGGTAGTGGCTTACTGGCTTACTCAGTTATAATGGTATGCTTTACTCCAGATAAGCTGCCATTGCCCATTTGGTCAACCTGGTTAGGCTGGGCATTACTTTCAATCTCCTTCTTTCTGTTGATATATTCCCTGTTTATTCATCTCCCTTTCCGCAAGACATATGTTGCCACTGGTGTTGGGGACAAGCTAATAACAACCAGGCTGTATGCCCTTGTCCGTCACCCGTGGATGCATTGGCTTATCCTGGTCATGCTCTCTCTAATTCTAGTTTCAAGGTCAAGCCTACTGCTTATAGCCTCACCGATATGGATTTTGCTGGATATCCTGTTAGTAGCTATTCAGGACAAGTTCTTCTTCGGCAGGATGTTTGAGGGATATGACACCTATAGACGGGAAACACCAATGCTTGTGCCAAATCGACGGAGTATAAGCGCCTTCATAAACTCTCTAAAGCAGGCTGGAGCCTGAAATCTGGACCCAAGGAGGAAATAAAATGACTACAGAAGCTGAATTACTCGTCCAAGGTAAAAATGAAGAACTATGGCAAAGGTGTTGTGGCTTTATTGACCTGAGCTTAGAGGATTGCATGAGCATTCAGCGGCGGCTACTAATGGAGCAGCTGGAGCTACTTAAAAGGTGTAAGCTGGGTAAGAGTATCATGCGTGGGGCTGAGCCCAGAACCGTGGAGGAATTCCGGAGGCAAGTGCCATTAACCACCTATGCTGATTATGAACCATTCCTCTTAACCAAAAATGAGCGTGCCCTACCACAGAAACCGATGCTTTGGCAACACACCTCAGGCAGGTCTGGTGAGTATCCTTTCAAGTGGGTCCCGGTCACTGCCAGGCAGTTTAAAGAATTACAAGCACTACTGTTTGCCTGTTTAGCCTTCTCCTGCTGCCAACAAAAGGGCGAAATTGCATACAAGAGAAAGGACAAATTCCTTTATGCTCTAGCCCCTCCACCCTACACTACAGGCTCGCTAATCCACGCTGCCCCTCATGAATTGTTTGACTTTCTGCCGCCAGTAAAGGCAGCAGAAGGTATGTCTTTTGAGGACAGAGTGCAGCTCGGTTTCAAACTGGCTCTATCTGAGGGACTGGACTTATTTTTCGCCTTGTCCAGTGTACTGGTAGCTATTGGTGAACGCTTCAGCCAAAGAAACAGGAGAATCGATATTAAACCTCTACTGGGTAATCCTAAGGCTCTATCTCGACTACTAAAAGGATTAATGAAAAGCAAACTAGCTCGCCGTCCAATACTACCCAAGGATATCTGGAGGCTTAAGGGACTAGTCTCAACCGGCTCAGATGGCTCAGTATTCAGGGAAAAGGTCAAGGAGATGTGGGGGAGGTATCCCCTGGATGTCTATGGTGGCACCGAGGGCATAATTATGGCTACACAAACATGGGATTATCAGGGTATGACTTTCATACCTCACCTCAACTTCCTAGAGTTTATTCCTCAGGAAGAAAGCCTAAAATCCAGAGCTGACCCCTTTTACCAACCAAGCACACTACTTCTAGACGAGGTTAAGCCGGGAGAAAGGTACGAACTCGTAATTACCAACTTTCTCGGTGGACCGCTTATTAGGTATAAGCTCGGCGATATGATTAAGATAACATCACTGCGCAATGAACAGCTCAACATAGACATCCCTCAGATGGTATTTCACTCTCGGGTGGATGATATGATTGACATCGCTGGTTTCACTCGGTTAACAGAAAGGGTCATCTGGCAGGCTATAGAGAACTCAGGGGTAGCCTACAAAGAGTGGACAGTGCGCAAGGAGGTCAGGGAGAAACCAATACTACACCTATACCTTGAGCTCAGGGAAAACGGGTATGTTACTGAGGAGCAAGTAGCTGAATCGGTACATCACGAACTCAAAAGGTTGGATGCTCCCTATGCTGACTTGGAAGTATTTCTAGGTTTAAGACCATTAGAGGTTACTCTACTTCCCGAAAATGCCTTTCAGGGCTATATGTCAAGACAGCAAGCAGCTGGTGCTGACCTGGCTCACCTGAAGCCGCCACATATCAACCCGTCTGATAGCATAATAGATTGCCTAGTCAATGGCACAGGCAAGATACCAGTAACTAGCAAGCAAAAGCGCCAGCCAGAAACCATTCATAGTAAATAAATGATGATAGCAGATATAAATCACAATGGCAGGCGAGCAGTCGTTACCGGTATAGGGGTTATTAGCCCTATTGGGCTCACAGTTTCCAGTATGTGGGAAGCTCTTGTTTCCGGGAAATCGGGAATTGATTATATTGCTAGCTTTGACCCTGCGCCCCTTGAGACTAAATTTGCCGCTGAAGCCAACGGGTTTGACCCAAGGGTGTATGTCAACCGAAAAGAAGCGCACCGGATGGATAGGTTCACCCAGTTTGCTGTAGCTGCCAGTCTCCAGGCAGTGGAATCAGCAGGTTTGAGGATAAACAATGGTAATGCTGAGGAGATCGGCGTTATCATTGGGAGCAGCGTCGGTGGACTGCTTTCAATTTCTGAACAACTTAAGGTGTTAAGCGAGGCCGGCCCAAGACGGATAAGCCCTATTCTGGCACCGACTATGACCGGCGATGCTGCCTCGGTACAGGTTTCCTTAATATTGGGTGCCAAGGGACTGAGCTACTCCCCATCTTCAGCCTGCTCCAGCGGCAGTGATGCTATTGGGCAAGCATATCAGGCGATTAGAGCAGGCGATGCCAAGGTGATGGTAGCTGGCGGCACTGAAGCCCCCGTCGTCCCTCTCATCCTTGCCGCCTTTAACGCTATCCGTGCCTTATCAACAAGCAATAACGGAGTGCAAGCGGCATGCCGACCGTTTGATGCCGAGCGTGATGGCTTCGTCTTGGGCGAAGGTGCTGCCGTTATGGTCATTGAAGATGCCAGCCACGCCGCTGAGCGTGGAGCTCCTATCCTGGCTGAAATCGTGGGCTATAGCGCCACTAGCGACGCTTTTCACCTCACTCAGCCTTCGCCTGATGGTGAGGGTGCCGCCAGAGCATTAAGGTTAGCCCTGAAGAGGGCTAACCTCAGTCCCAGCGATATTGACTATATCAACGCCCATGGCACAGCTACATTGCTTAATGACCGAACTGAAACCCAGGCTATTAAAAGCGTATTTAACGGAAACGGACATGATGCCTACCGTATTCCCATCTCAGGCACCAAATCTATGATAGGGCACCTTATAGGGGCAGCAGGTAGTATTGAGGCTGTGATATGCATCCTGGCCATAAATCATGGCATCGTGCCACCAACTATAAACCTCACCCACCCCGACCCCGAGTGTGACCTGGATTATGTGCCTAATAAGGCACGTCCGGTCAAGGTAAAGACCGCCATGTCAAATTCTTTCGGCTTCGGCGGACATAACTCTGTGCTCATCTTTCGCCACTACTCGGAATAACAGCTCACCCCTCAAACCTTCCCTTGATAAACACCCCTATCTAATATTCCTATTGACAACTCTGAAGCCATAATACATAATTGCTATTAACAATACATAATGATTTTTTCTATTAGTCGCACCGAGTATCGGAGAAGAATCTCACAATGAATATATGGGCTGTAATACCACTCATCAGTTTCTCTACATTTGCCGTCTTAGTTGTAGTAGTCCTACAGCAAGCCCAAAGACGGGCAAATAAAATATTTGCTCTATTTCTTCTTGCCTCTGGTGTATGGAGTTTTACCTCTTTCATGCTCGTCCGCGATCCATCCTCACCGCATCTAATCTTCTGGAACGTAATGGTTATCGCCGCGATTCCATGGGTAGCCGTTTGTTATTACCATTTCGTCAGGGCTTACAATAATAAACCGGGGGGAATAGGGTTATATATCGGATATGCTCTTGTTCTAGCTGTTCTAGCACTTGGCCTTGGTGGTTATATAGTTAAGAGCGCTTATTTTATTGACGGATTCCTACACCATGATATTGGACCCTGGCCCTATATTATAGGTGGCATCCTTTTCCCCTTTCTCCTTGCCGCAATGCTGATGCTGGTGCAGAGGTACCGCAGCTCTACAGACCCCACTGACCGCAATAGAACAATGTATTTAATAGCCGGCTCAGGTATAGCAATGGTGATAACCTATGTTAATCCCCTTACCCCGGCTCTAGCTGGCTTACCCACAGACCACCTCGGTAACCTAGCTAATGCCTTAATAATTGCCTATGCCATCCAGAGATACCAACTGCTTAACATCAGGCTTGTGGCGCGAAGGGGGCTGACATACCTCATCGCAATAACCTGTCTCATTGGCATTTATGCAGGTGCGATATTACTGGGGCAAAGGTTCATCCCTGACCAGCCACTTTACAGTATTTTATTACTTGCCTCTGGTTTAGCCCTCTTGCTGGCGCTGCTGGCTCGCCCGCTAAGGCATTCCATTCAAGAAGGGGTTGACCGTTTCTTCTATCGGGAAACCTATGAGTACCGTCAGACGCTACTCAGCTTCAGCAGTAAAATGGGCAATATCATCAACTTGAATGAACTGGCGAGCGAAATGTTGCCCGCAGTAACTAAGGCTCTAAATATTACACAAGCAAAATTGCTATTTGAGGATATTAATAGTGGTGATTTCACCACGCAATTTGCCTACCCTGAAGCGGAAGGTGAGTCAAGTGAGGAACCTAGATTTAATGTTGATAACCCGATTGTAGTCTGGC
This sequence comes from Dehalococcoidia bacterium, assembly GCA_030640325.1. Taxonomy (GTDB): domain Bacteria; phylum Chloroflexota; class Dehalococcoidia; order Dehalococcoidales; family BS750m-G39; genus DAOWJM01. Next base: position 7,300 of record DAOWJM010000080.1, read on the forward strand.
TGGAGAAAGAAGCTAGCCCCCTTGACCTAAAGCAAATTGATAGCATCCCAGAACTTAAGGGATTGTGGCAGGCAGAAAAGGAAAGCCTGGCTGCCTTCAACTTAGAAATCCTGTGCCCCATTAAGAGCGGGGGCGGGCTAATTGGCATTCTAGCCCTAGGCAAAAAACAGCGGGGCAACATTTACTCTCATGAAGATATAGAACTAGTAGTAAATATAGCAAGTCAAGCTAGCATTCTAATTGAAAATGCCCAGCTTTATGCTCAGGCGACAATAAGGGCAAATACCGATGGACTGACAGGGTTATATAATCACCGCCATTTCCATGAGCGTCTGGAGCAGGAGATTGCCAGAGGTTCTCGCTTCGGCAGCATGTTTTCCCTAATAATGCTAGACATAGACCTTTTTAAGGCTTATAACGATATTTACGGACATTTAGCTGGGGATGACGTTCTGCGAAGAACTGGGAGGTACATTGAAAGCTCAATTCGAAGTATAGACCTAGCCTTTCGTTACGGGGGTGAGGAATTTACCATTATTCTGCCTGAGACACGGATTGATGACGCTTACAGAGTAGCCGAGCGTATTCGTAAAACAATAGAGTCAAAAACAAGTTCCAGAGCAATGCCTATAACTGCCAGCCTCGGCATAGCCAGTTGGCCAACCGATGGCGTGATGAAAGAAGAAATCATCGCCCGTGCTGATGCAGCACTGTATCAGGCTAAACAAGCAGGAAGAAATAGAACATGCTTATCCTCGGATGTAGTGAAACCAGAAACGCCCAATATAGGCACAGAGCTTGAGGCGAGGCCAAGAGCCCTAAGTATTATCTACGCTCTAGCCGCTACTGTTGACGCTAAAGACCACTACACCTACGGTCATTCTAGAAAAGTTAGCGACTATTCAGTAGCAATGGCTGAGGCGCTCGGCATGCCTCAGGACAGAATAGCCACAATTCGCGCTGCTAGCTTGCTTCATGATATAGGCAAAGTCGGTATCCCCGATTCTATACTCAGTAAAGAGGGACCTCTAACTGATGAGGAGTGGGAGCCGGTTAGAGCCCACCCTAAGCTTGGTGTAGAAATACTTAGACACGTCATTGATTTAGTTAACTGCCTACCAGCTATCTTGCATCATCACGAACACTATGATGGTAAGGGCTATCCTTCCGGTTTGAAAGGTGATAGTATTCCCATAGAGGGTCGTATCTTAGCTATAGCCGATGCTTACGATGCCATGACTTCTCCACGACCTTACCGTAAGCAGCTATCATCACAACAAGCCCTTAATGAGTTAAAACGCTGTGCTGGAACTCAATTTGACCCTGAGCTGGTAGATATCTTCTGTAGGATTATCGAGTCAACCCCATCAAGAAGATTAGAAATAAAGTAAAATCACAAGTGCTGCACTATTTACACTATGGTGGGCGATACTGGACTTGAACCAGTGACCTCTGCGATGTCAACGCAGTGCTCTAACCAACTGAGCTAACCGCCCACCGATACAATAGTAATTCTACTAGATACCCTTCCCCCGGTCAAACCGCTTGCCTCTTATCCTATTTTCAATGAAACTCACCATGAAAAGAAGTAAGCCGCCAATCAGCAGACCGCCCAAATCCAAATAGTTTATGTCAAATAATTTGCTGATAAGCGCCACCGATCCCCCACCTATAATCGCCACCAATGCCCCCAAGGGGGTGACTTTCAGCCTGTTCTTATAGAAGCCAGCAATTACTGGCAGAATCAAGCCACAGGTATATACGGTATAGGCAAAAAGAAGGGCATTTATTACCCCCTTCAGGGTTAATGCCAGGAGTAGAGAACCCAGCCCCAGAACTACTATCCCCCAGCGGGAAAGAGACAGGATTTTTCTCTGGCTAAGGGAAGGTTTGAAGCGCCCCACTATATCCACAGTTAATATTGTGCTGGCAGTTAATAAACAGGTATCGGCTGAAGACATAACGGCACCGAGTAATGCAGCCAGGACTACAGCACCAAGAAATGGAGGCAAAACCTCATTTATCACTGTGGGGAAGGCTTGCTCTGGCGAAATCTGGGGGAATAAAGCAGATGCCCCCATACCAATCAAGGTAATACAAAAGGCAAAAGGGATAATAAGCAATGCCGTCCAGAATACTGATACCCTGGCTGTTTTAGTATCCTTGGCACAGAATAGCCGGGAATACATATCAGGTCCCACGACGTAGGTTAAACCGACCAGTAAGAGAAGCTTAATTAAATCATACCCGCCAAAATGAGCGCTGAGGGGAAAAGCAAACTGCTCTGGTGAAAGAGACGCCTGCAACCCGCTCAACCCTCCCAAACGAGACAGGAGTAAAGCCAAGCCACCAAGGATTCCAGCAAATATTATTCCTATTTGCAAGGCATCGGTGCGAATAATGGCATACTGACCGCCCAACAAGGTATAAGCGACAAAAATTGCGCTAAACACTATCATCCACATAACCGGGCTGCCCATTCCCAGCACACTCAATATCTTTCCCGAGGCTACAATCTGACCAGCGATAATACCCATCCAAGAAACAACAATGAGGACTGAAGCGGCTAAGGCTATGCGGCTATCATATTGCTTTCCCACCAGCTCGGGCAGGGTATAAAGCCCGAACTGCCTCACCTTCTTGGCAAAGAAAAGTCCCAAAACCACCAGCCCAACGCTGCCCACCAATAACCACCATACCCCGGTCAGACCCTGGGTAAAGCCTAACCCAGCCATACCAACCGTGGCTGAGCCGCCAACAATGGTAGCTAACAGTGAGCTGGTAATAAGCAGAGAGGAACCCTTCCTCCCAGCCACAAAAAAATCATCAGCCCCCCTCGCCCTCCTCCGGCTCACCAGCCCGATGGCAATCATACCCAAAAAATAGAGAACAATAATTATCAGCCCCAGCATCTTATATCCATCCTTTGGTTGAGAATGCTTTTGAGATGACCAGTGTGCAGAGAGGACAAGGAGGGTTTGATAGCTTTATCAAAATAGGAAGATTGAGTTGGACCAATATCACATCCAGGTGATTTAATATAAGCTAAAAGGGTACTTAACTATTCTCCGGGATTTCATACTTCGGCACTATCTGCTTGGCTTTTCACTACCTATAATGGCAATCTCTATATTCTTGCCGCAGTGGGGGCAGGTTATAATAAAGGCAATGGGCTGCTTCATCACCCGTTCAGCAACAGCGGTAACCATTGAGTCAATACTATCTAGACGGTGGTCTAACATATCAAGACGCCGTTTAATACGTTCAATATCCTGCGCTTGCTCCTGCCCTACCGCCGTGAGTTCATCTTTCTCCGCCAAGAACACACCTCTAGGGAGATTATAACCAGACCAATTATATGGGTTAGACGGCACTATGTCAAAGACCGATTCCAGAATTCTATGCATAATCATAATATTGATTTACTCAAACCGGATGGCGTATACTATAGGCAACAAAAACATATAAGGAGGGAGCCAAATGCCTGAGGAGGTAATTGGACAGGTGAGCGACTTCTTTGCCCACCCGGTGGTTGCTGGTATTGATTTGACCGCACCGTTAAACGTGGGCGACAAAATCCATATCAAAGGTCACACTACTGATATGGAATTAACTGTTGACTCAATGCAGATTAACAATGTGGACGTTAAAGAGGCTAAAGCAGGAGATGCCATTGGAGTCAAGGTTAGCGAGCGGGTAAGAAGGGGGGATACAGTCTATAAGGTTATCGACTAAAGCAAATTTCCGGAGTTATAGAAAGTAAAGAAATGACAGTAAAGGTATTGATAGAGCGTCATGTGAAAAAGGGCACGGAAGGGGATTTGATTGAGCTACTAAATAAATTACGAATTGAGTTAATCTCACAGCCAGGCTATGTCTCAGGTGAGTTGCTACAGAGCCTGGAAGATAAATCTATCATCTTCGCCCTTAGCACCTGGTTAAGCGTACTTGACTGGAAATCTTGGGAAGGTAATCCCAGACGTCTAGAAATTGAGTCCAAGATTGAACCGCTATTGACTGAAGCGCCAAAGTTGACTATTGCTACATCTTTTTAAGAACTTGCCTTTAAAAATTAGCCTATGCTTTTAACCAAGTTAGCCATTTCAATGGCACTTGCCGCCGCTCTAAAGCCCTCATTCCCCTCTTTAGTTCCTGCCCGCTCAATAGCTTGCTCCAGGGTATCGGCAGTGATTACACCATAAATAACCGGCAGCCCGGTCTCCAAGCCCACTTTAGCGATACCCTTACTCACCTCAGCAGCAATGTATTCAAAGTGAGGTGTTCCACCACGAACCACGGCTCCCAAGCAGATAACAGCGTCATATCGCTCGGTTTGGGCTAATTTCTTGGCTATTAGCGGGATTTCAAAGGAACCTGGCACCCAGGCAACCTCTATATCTTCCTCGCCAACGCCGTGGCGAAGCAAGGCGTCCTGTGCCCCCTCAAGTAGCTTCTTGGTAATAAACTCGTTGAAACGGGAAACAACCAGCCCAAACTTCAGCCCCTTCCCCAGTAACATTCCTTCAAAAGACTTGCTCATTGCTTTCTCCTTATTCTAGTTTAATTATCGGAAGCATCCGGTATTTCTAACAGATGACCTAACTTTTTCTGCTTTGTCTCCAGGTAATCACGGTTATAGGGATTGGGAGTGATGATAATAGGTATTGTCTCCACCACCTTTAGCCCATAACCCTCCAAACCTATCACCTTTTTGGGGTTGTTGGTGAGCAGCCGAATCTCATGTAAGCCCAGCTCAGCCAGGATTTGGGCACCTATGCCATAGTCCCGCAGGTCTGAAGGAAAGCCCAAGGACAGATTAGCCTCCACCGTATCCAGCCCCTCATCTTGAAGGGCATAGGCACGAATCTTGTTATGGAAGCCAATGCCTCGCCCCTCCTGCCTCATATACAGGAAAACACCCCGCCCCTCGTCGGCGATACTTTGCATGGCTAGGGCAATCTGCCCACCGCAATCACAACGAAGGCTACCGAATACATCGCCAGTAAGACACTCACTGTGAACTCGGACTAACACCGGCTCCTCGGTAGATATATTCCCCATCACCAATGCCAAGTGCTCATCCGGGTCTATATCACTCTTGTAGGCGATAGCGGTAAATTCGCCATATCTTGTTGGCAGCTTAGCCTCAGCCACTCGGTGCACCAGCCTTTCATGGCGGCGGCGATAGGCAATAAGGTCAGCTATAGTTACAATTTTGATTCCAAATCGCTCTGCCATTGCCTCAAGTTGAGGTAGCCGCGCCATAGAGCCGTCTTCACTCATAATCTCACAGATAACCCCGGCGGGATAGAGCCCAGCTAGCCTGGCTAAATCAACTATTGCTTCGGTATGCCCGGCTCGAACTAGGACACCCCCCTCCCTCGCCTGCAGCGGGAATATATGCCCTGGTCGGGCTAAATCGTCAGCCCCAGTAGCTGGGTCAACTATGACTTTGATTGTCTCCGCTCTATCTGCCGCCGAAATGCCTGTGCTTGCCCTATGTTTAGCATCAACAGACACAGCAAAGGCAGTGGAAAACTTTGAGGTGTTCTGCCCCACCATCAGAGGAATCCCCAACTCGTCTAACCGCTTGCCTATAATAGGTAGGCAAATCAATCCCCTAGCATGCTTTGTCATAAAGTTAATAGCTTCGGGGGTAACCTTCTCAGCAGCTAGCGCCAGGTCACCCTCGTTTTCCCTATCCTCATCATCAACGATGATAACAGATTTGCCCTCTTTTACATCCTCAATAGCTTCAGCAATGCTTGATAAGCCCATGCTTATCCCTCCCGTAAGTTAACCTACCAGAAAACCGCGCTCCTGTAGAAAATCTAAAGTTATGCCCGGGGAGCGAGCCTGAGAGAGTTGTTCCACATATTTGGCAACGATATCCACCTCCAGATTAACCAAGTCACCCACTCGCCTGCCGCCCAGAGTAGTGTGTTTCCGGGTATAATCAACCACAGAAACCTGAAATGAGCTGGGAGCCTTGGTCACAATAGTCAGACTAACCCCATCAACGGCAATAAAACCCTTCTCCACCATATAGTACATTAGCTGAGGCGGGGCTTCAAATCCGAGCATCATTGCCCCACCACCCCGGGCGACAGAGGTTACCCTTCCGGTATCATCGACATGTCCCTGCACCAAGTGCCCACCCAGGCGCCCGCCTAAAGGTAGAGGTCGTTCTATATTAACTCCATCCCCAGCCCTCAAGAGTCCAAGATTAGTCCTCTTTGATGTCTCAGGCATTACATCGACAGAAAACGAATTGCTATCAAAATTGGTTACCGTCAGGCACACGCCGCTAACAGCCATACTTGCGCCGCTTTCCATTCCCTGGAGAACATCGCCGGCGGCGATAACCAGACTTCCAGATTGCGCTGAAATAACTCTACCTACCTCTCCTATAATCCCGGTAAACACCTTCACTCCCCTTTCGCCACAACATATCCGCTAACCATCAAATCATCGCCCAGCTTTTCCACCCTAACCCGCTCTAACCTAAATGATTCTGCCACCTTGCTAACCCCTCTGCCAGCGACCGCTGTCTTTGCCACCTCTCCACCAATGATAATAGGGGCAATAAAGGCGATAACCTTATCCACCAGCCAGCGGTCAAATAGAGAACCAAGCAGAATTCCACCGCCCTCGACTAAAACACTGGTAATTTCCCGCTCACCCAATGCCCTTAGCAACTTCTCCAAATCTACCAACCCCTCTGCTGTGGGCGATTCCAGTATTTCAGCACCAGCCTGAGCAAAAGCTGCTTTCTCCTTTAGCGTAGCCGTCCTGCCCAATGCCAGAAGTGTTCTCCCCGGCTCATTAAATACTTGAGCAGTTAATGGCGTTCGCCCTTTACCATCCACAATCACTCTGAGCGGTTGCTTTCTGGCTGTGCCCCCCCTCCCACCGGAGCATCTGGTTGTAAGGTGAGGGTCATCTGCCAAGAGGGTATTCACCCCAGCCATAATAGCATCAGTGGTATAGCGGAGACAATGGACATACTTCCTCGCCTCCCTGCCGCTAATCCACCGAGAATCACCCTTTCTGGTGGCAATCTTCCCATCCAGGCTTACAGCAAATTTGGCGGTCACAAAAGGGATGCCGGTAGTAATGAATTTGGTATAAGCCTCGTTAATCTCTTTAGCCTCCTCTTCATGCTCACCAAGATATATTTCAATGCCTTCCCTCTCCAGCTCGTCTTTACCCCGCCCTGAAACCGAAGGATTGGGGTCAAGCATAGCCATATGAACCTCTCTGATGCCAGCAGAAATTATTGCCCCAGTACACGGTGGAGTCCGACCATGATGGCAGCAAGGTTCCAGAGTAACATACATCACGCCCCCCCCAGCCTGCTCACCCGCCTGCTTCAGGGCTAATACCTCGGCATGATGGGAGCCCGGTGGCTGGGTATAGCCTTGCCCTACAACCACACCTTCCTTAACCACCACCGCTCCCACTGCCGGGTTAGGGCTAGCCTGCCCCAGAGCTAGTTTAGCCAAGGAAAGCGCCTGCTCCATATAGTCCATGGCATTGCCATTCTAGCATCTCCATCAAAAAAAGTGCAACATTAGCTCGATTGTTATTAACCCCATCCTCTATTATTAGTTTTATTAAGTGACCCTCCCCCTTTATGCACCCTAAAAAATCAAAGATTTTTTAGGGAACCCGCTTTATCCCCCTCCCTTAGATAAGGGAGGGGGAATGGTGTCTAAGAGAGGCGGAGCTCTCTTAATTAAATATTTCCCCCTTCCCCTGAGGGGAAGGGGGTCAGGGGGATGGGGTCAATGCCACGGAGAAACGAAACATGATAATCTGTGTCACTAATCTATCTGAACTAGCTCACATCAACTCCTCTAGAATGATGAAGTCGGATAGGGTATAATTAGGATTAACTAGGGGTAACTACTAAATGAGAACCTTTTTCCGCGACATTCTAATAACGCTAATACTGGCAATAGTCATCTTCTTCCTGCTACAAGTCACAGTTCAGAGTTTTATTATAGTAGAGCGTTGCATGGAGCCCGAGTTTCAAGAAGGAGAACGACTATTAGTTAATAAAGTGGTTTATTATTTCCACGAACCTGAAAGGGGCGATGTGATTATACTACACCCGCCCTTTAACCCCGAAGCAGTCTATATCAAACGCATCATTGCTTTACCCGGCGATACGGTAGAGGTGAAAGAGGGGGCGGTATATGTTAACGACACCGAGCTAGACGAGCCCTATATTAAAGAGCCTCCCACCTATACCTACGACCAGGAAGAAATCCCTGAGAATGAATACTTTGTTCTCGGCGACAACCGCAATAATGCCAATGATTCCCATAAAGGCTGGACAGTGCCCCGCGAGAATATAATTGGCAAAGCCTGGCTATCATTCTGGCCACTAAAGGAATGGGGGCTGGTTCCTCGCTACCCACTACAGGAGCAACTTGCCAGCTCTATCAAGCACATAACTGCCCTCTTAGGGGTAGATTGAAGGGGGTGAGGTCGATAGAAATAGAAAATGTAGAGGAAATCTTCGAAAAATCGGGGGCTATACTAAAAGGGCACTTCCTGCTCACCTCCGGCCTGCACTCCCCGGTCTATTGGGAAAAGTTCCGAGTTTTGCAATTCCCCCACTACACCCAGCAGCTTTGTCGGCTGATTGCTAACCACTTTCGGAAGCAAAAAATCCAGGTAGTGGCTGGACCAACAACTGGTGGCATTATCCTAGCTTTTGAAGTGGCTAGACAGTTAGGAGTAAGGGGTATATTCGCTGAAAAGGAAGGCGACCAAGAGCGGGCTTTCAGGCGGGGCTTCAACATTGACCCCGGCGAGCGAGTCCTTATCGTGGATGATATTCTCACCACCGGCAGCTCCATACGCCAAGTTATGGCGGCAGCGACCAGGCAAGGGGGCATAATAATAGGCATAGGGGTATTGGTTGACCGCTCCGAGCAAAAGATGGAATTTGGTGTCCCCCTTTTTAGCTGTCACCGGACAGAAACCATAACCTACCCAGCACAGGATTGCCCTCTGTGTGCTGCCAAAATCCCCCTGGTCAAACCCGGCGGCTAAAATGTCCTAAAGGGCTATTGACAAAACGATAGCAAGCTCATATACTAAAATTGATAATAGTTATTAGCTATCGACCCATAGGGCGGTAAGCTTTTTAAGAAGTTTTTTAATAACCCGGGTCGCTTGGATCGGATACGACCGAGACGGCAAAAATAGAGTTTGTATTTGGGATGCCTTCTCTGGCTGTGTCGGAGAAGGCATTTTTAGTATAAATCTGGCTTGGCTAAAATGCTCAAATTGGGATTCATCGGAGCAGGAACTGTAGGCACTGCCCTCTCTGTGAGGCTGAACAGCAAGGGCTATCCCATAGTAGCAGTATCCAGCCGAAGCCGAACCTCAGCCCAAAATCTGGCACGGGCAGTTGATGGCTGCCAGGTGTCCGATAATAACCAAGGTGTGGCTGACAATGCTGAGCTTATCTTCATTACTACCTCCGATGATGCTATCGCCTCGGTAGCTTCTCAAATACAGTGGCACCCCGGACAGAGTGTGGTTCATTGCAGCGGTGCTGCCTCCACAGACATTCTGCAACCAGCCAGGGAATTCGGGGCACAGGTTGGTGCCTTCCACCCCCTGCAGACCTTCGCCAGTGCCAAACAAGCCATAGAAAATATACCGGGCTCAACCTTTGCCCTTGAGGCTGAGGAGCCTTTGCTAAATATACTCAAGGATATGGCTTTTGCCCTTGATGGTCACTGGGTAGAGCTGAAGGCAAGCGATAAGGTAATCTATCACGCCTCAGCAGTCATCGCCTGCAACTATATGGTAACCGTGGTCAAGCTAGCCACTGACCTGTGGCAAAGCTTCGCTGTCCCACCGCATCAAGCTACCCAGGCATTGCTGCCACTGTTGCGAGGGACACTCAATAACATTGATACCGTGGGAATACCCCAATGCCTCACCGGACCAATCGCTCGCGGAGACATCGGGACTATTAAGAAGCACCTTGATGCTTTGCAAGAAAAAGTCCCTTCCCTGCTCCCCACCTACCGAGAGCTTGGTCTGCAGACTATCCCCATTGCCCTGGCAAAGGGAAAAATAAATCAACATCAGGCACAGGAGCTAAGGGCTGTCCTAGAACAACCCGACTAAATAAAAAATAGTTATGGAGGGTGTGATGAGAGTAATGCTTAAAAGCAAAATCCACCGAGCTCATGTCACCGAGGTCAATATCGACTATGAAGGGAGCATTACCATTGACAAGAGGCTTATGCAAGAAGCCGACATTCTTCCTTATGAGCAGGTTCAAGTGCTAAATATCAACAATGGTGCCCGTTTTGAGACCTATGCTATTGAAGCTGAGCCTGATAGTGGGGAGATTGGCATCCAGGGGGCTGCTGCCAGATTAGCCACCGTCGGAGACACGGTAATCATCCTTTCCTACTGTCAGGTTGAGGATAAAGAAGCCCATAATTTCGCCCCCAAATTGGTATATGTTGATGACAAAAACGCCATCACTGAAACCAAGCGAGTGGTCGGGGCTACACCATTCTAGGAGAGGAATAAATGCGTATAACCATAAATCAGATAAAAGAGATGAAGCAAAGGGGCGAGAAAATCACCATGCTCACCGCCTATGATTATTCCACCGCCAAGCTCGTTGATGAGGCGGGGATACCGCTAATTCTGGTGGGAGATAGTCTGGGCATGGTAGTCCTGGGTTACGAATCAACCATACCGGTAACTATGGAGGAGATGCTGCACCATACCAAGGCTGTGGTTAGAGGCACCAAACAGGCGATGGTAATTGGTGATATGCCTTTTATGACCTACCACATAAGTGTTGATGATGCCCTATATAATGCCGCCCGTTTTATTCAGGAGGGTGGCGCCCAGGCAGTTAAGCTTGAGGGTGGTGTAACTGTGGCGGAAAAGGTAAGCCGAATTGTGGAATGCGGCATTCCGGTTATGGGTCACATAGGACTTACCCCCCAGTCAATCTACCAACTAGGTGGCTTCACGGTGCAGGGTAAAACCCAGGAGGCAGCCGCCAGGCTGCTTGAAGACGCCCGGGCTCTGGAGGAGGCTGGAGCCTTTTCCATTGTCCTGGAGACAGTCCCCGCCCAGCTAGCCAAGATAATCACGGAAAAGGTCAACGTCCCCACCATCGGCATTGGTGCCGGCATAGACTGCGATGGTCAGGTTCAGGTCATCAACGACATTCTGGGTTCGTTCACCGATTTTGTCCCCAAGCACGCCAAGCAATATGCCAAGCTCACCGATATTATCTCCAAAGCAGTCACTCAATATCACGACGAGGTGAAAGCGGGCAGCTTCCCCACCGAGAAGCAAAGCTTCTCTATAGATGAAAGCGTATTGGCTGAGCTAACCAAATAGTCCACTTTTTCTGAAGAAACCAATTCTCCCCCAATCCTTTTACATCTATTCCCACCCGCCTCCCTTAAGGAGGGGGACAAAAGGAAGAGTTTTAGAGAGGCGAAGCCTCTAATGGGCGGGTGGGTGGGAAGAAAGACACCTAAAAATGGAGGGACAAAGGGGGTGAGGTAGATAACATTCTCTATGATGGTCGTTGAAACAATAGCCGATATGAAAAGGTTGAGGCTCAAGCTCACCGAGCCGGTTGGCTTTGTTCCCACCATGGGCTATCTCCACGAGGGTCATCTGGCTCTAGTCAGACAAGCCAGAGCAGAAAACCCCTCGGTAGTGGTTAGCATCTTTGTTAATCCCACCCAGTTTGGTCAAGAGGAGGACTTTACTAAATACCCCCGCGACCCCCAGCGTGACCTGGCTCTGCTACAAAAGGAACGGGTTGATATTGTCTTTATGCCCTCAGTAGATAAGATGTATCCGCCAAAGTTCAAGAACTGGGTGGAGGTTGGGAAGGTCGCCGAAAGATTGGAGGGTGCTTCCCGCCCCGGTCATTTCAGGGGTGTTGCCACAGTGGTTGCCCGGCTATTTGACATCATCCAGCCAGATAGAGCCTACTTCGGGCAGAAGGATGCCCAGCAGCTACTGGTTATCAAAAAGATGGTGGTTGACCTTAATCTGAGCGTGGAGATAGTCGCCGTGCCCACGGTGCGTGAGCCCGACGGTCTAGCGATGAGCAGTCGCAATACCTACCTCAATCCTGAAGAACGAAAGGCAGCATTAGTTTTATATCAGGCACTTAGCTTGGCTCAAAAGCTATGGTCGCAGGGTGAAAAGGATGCTGAGCGCCTGCGCCAAGAGATGACAGACCTCATTCAGAAACAGCCCTTGGCGGAAATTGATTATATCAGCATAGCCGACGCCGAGACCCTGGACGAACTGGACACAGTCAGACCCCCGGCACTGGTGTCACTGGCAGTAAAAATCGGCAAGACGAGGTTGATAGATAATGTTGTGGTGGGATAAGATTTGAATAGGACTTCAAGCTCTACTCCGTTATTATTAACTAATGTACTTACTTTCACTTGGTGTCACTTTGGGTTATACTTTATCTATAAGTAGCAACACAGACGAGGTGCCGATAAGTGTTTCGTTATACATTACTAGTTTTAGCATGGATTTTCCTTTTGGTAATTAACATCATTTTGTGGGTTAATAATGGTAGCCCAAATATTGTAGCGTTAGGCATCCTAGCGACGCTCTCCATCGTACCCGTAGTTAATTGGCTAAAAATAGGCAATTTGTTTGAGTTTCGAAAGAAAGCCGGTGATGAAGTTACTAGCATGCAAGATAGAATAGTCAATATAGGTCATTTAAACCTTGAATTAACGAGCGAAGAAGCAGCAAGAGCTTTTGCTAAAAGTCTTGTTCCCGAATCCAAAGAGGAATTGACTGAAGAAAACAAACAATTAATAGAATTTATTTATAATGCTGACCAAGCAATTGCATCAATACTACCGTTACTACGGATATGGTATATTGCTGTCGAGGTAAAAATTAAAAATAAACCAGCGATGCCTAAAGAGCTGGCGAAAGTTATAGACATAGATGCTCTGTCACTCGTCAACGAAGTCAAAGCAAATGCCGATAAAATATTAACACTTAATGATAGTGACAAAAAACTTGAAGAATTACTAAAACCCGCTGAAAGACTGATAACGTTGCGGCAAGCTATTGACGAAAATACGGCTTTGCCACCTGCTATGGAAGAAGCCAAGAAACTAGTTCGCGACGTCTATAAGGCTACAACTTTTCTAACAGGTGCAGTTTCGCAAGCAGTGGCAATTTTACTTACGCCACCTCGCAGAAAAACCTGACTATTAAAAAATTGCATCCCCCACCTATTGTTTACACCCCTACTCCCTCACCAGCCCCATAATCCCCAGCATAGCTATAAAAGCAAGACCGGCGCCAAAGTAGAAGGGAGCGGCAGGACTGTAAGCCTGCCATAGCCAGCCAGCAATGAGGCTAGCGGGCAAAAGGGTGAGACCCACCACCCCGTGATATAGTCCGTAGGCGGTGCCTCTCTTCTCCTCGGGAACCAAATCAGCGACAAAGGCTCGTGCCACCCCTTCTACTATTCCATAATAAACTCCGTAACAGGCAAACAGCAGCCAGACCTGCCACATCTCTGATGCCATGGCAAATCCCAGATAAACCAGGGCATAGATAAACCAGCCCAGGGTGATAACCCGCCGCCTCCCCAGCCGGTCAGAAAGCATCCCCGCCGGTAAAGAGGTAGCTGCATAGGTAATATTAAACAGGACCAGCATCAATACCACATAGATAACCGATGAGCCCAGATTTTGCGCCCTTAAGATAACAAAGAAATCGCTGGAATTACCCAGGGTAAATACCGCCATAATCGCCAGAAATAGCTTGAAGCGGGTATCAAAGCCACCTCCCCCTTTGAAACCCACCTGAGAGCCAATATCACCTGACGAAGGTTTCCTTCGCTCCCTAACAAAAAATAGCAGCACCAATACCGCCAGCACTGCCGGCACCACGCCCACCAATACCAGCCATTGGTAAGTCTCCCGGCTGAGCGCCAGCTCTCCACCCTGAACCAAGTATATAATGATAGCGGCTATTGCCAGCCCCAGGACAGCACCAAAGGTATCCATAGCCCGGTGCAAGCCAAAGCCCTTGCCCCTTTCCTCGGCGGAGACCGAATCAGCAATCAGGGCATCACGGGATGAACTGCGGACGCCCTTCCCCACCCTATCGCCGAATCTAATCCCCAGCACTGCGCCCCAGCTACTCGCCAGATACATAAAGGGCTTAGCTATGGTAGAAATACTGTAGCCCAATACTGCCAGAGGCTTGCGCTTTCCCAACCTGTCGCTGAGCCAGCCACTAAATATCCTGAAGATAGCGTCAACACTTTCAGAAAGCCCTCCGATGAGACCTATAATAGTGAATGGTGCTATTAACACATTGCGCAAAAAGAGGGGAACGAGGGTAAAAATCATCTCGCTTGAGACATCAGTCAGCAGACTGACTATACCCAGAAAGAAGACATTTGGGTTAAGACCCCAGATTCTCTTGCGGCTGGTATCAGCGGTTGAAGGTTCTACCAACTACTTCTCCTCAATGACCTCGGTAACCAACTCCCGGATTTTTTCCCGGGCTTCATTCAGAGCACCTATGCCCTTTTCGGTGATGGCATAATAGTTGCGCACCTTCCCCGCTACCACCCTAGACTGCCGCTTCAAATAGCCGTCCTTTTCCAACCGATGCAGCGTGGGATAAAGAGTCCCTGGACTGAGCCGATACCCATGCCGACCAAGTTCTTCTCCAATCTCAACGCCGTAGATTGGCTCCTTTGAAGCGTGATATAGGATGTGAATCTTTATAAATCCCAAAAAGAAATCCTTCAGCACGCTAGCCTCTTTCATTATCGTATAACGATATCGCCTTATGATATCACGGTCAGCCCTGCCTGTCAAGCCCTTCATAAGACTCAAACACAGTTGCTTGACACTGATATGGTTAATAGCTACAATAATTTCTGCGCCGAGGTAGCTCAGTCGGTAGAGCAGCGGACTGAAAATCCGCGTGTCCCCAGTTCGATTCTGGGCCTCGGCACCAAAATAAAAGCGGAAGTGGCTCAGCGGTAGAGCATCTCCTTGCCAAGGAGAGGGTCACGAGTTCGAATCTCGTCTTCCGCTCCATTTGGGTTATGAGCCGAAGTGGCGGAATAGGCAGACGCGGCAGTCTCAAAAACTGTTGGAGGGCGACCTCCATGTCGGTTCGAGCCCGACCTTCGGCACTATATAGAATGCCGAGTTGTGTAGTGGTAGCACGGGGGACTTTGGATCCCTTAGCCCTGGTTCGAATCCAGGCTCGGCAGCCAGTGCCTCCTACGGAATACATCAACTTAAATTAGACCAAAAAGATAAAAGGCAACAACCACAATCGCAGCCGCCAGGGTAGCACCGGCAGCTACCTGAGCCGGTGAGTGATGACCCGATTCTATCCTTGCCCAGGCTATCAGAGGCAAGAAAGCCACGCTTATCGCACCTATCAAGCCATATAAAATAACCAATATTGTCGCTGAAGCAGCTACAAAGGCGATATGAAGGCTTATCTTCCACAAAAGATTTACACACATAAACACGACTATTGCTGAAAGTCCAGCTACAAATGTAGCCCTCAGCACCAACGGCGCCCCAAGATAGGTGATAATGACACCACCCACAACAGCACAAACACCCGCCAGCAAGTATATCTTAGTCCTCTGCTTACGAACATTGGTGAAGATACCATCAAGCCTACCCCTTCTAGCCAGATAAACCACAACTAAAAAAACTGGCAGTATACCGACAGCTATTAAAATCAGCGACCATTTGAGGGCATCAACTATGCTAGACGCTGATTCAAACGAAAGCAAAAGGATTATTATCAGACTCACCGAGAAGGGATTCAGGATATTAGAGGTCAGGTTAGCTATCTGCTTTCTGGTCTCAATTTGCATCTTCCAAAGGCTCTACCAAGTCAGTAACAACCATGCATTATACAGTATTAACCTGTGGTATGTCTTTTACCAAGAGGTCATTTATCGGGGGAAGTTTTGAAAGGGGTGAGGTCGATAAACAATCTCATAAGCGTGCTTGACTAATCCGGTACCTCATTATATCCTTGTTTGCAACTATGGTAAAGAAGGAACTTGCCAGACTAGCGGTTGAGGTAAATAAGGCTTCGTTCAGCTACAATAATATAAAGGCAATTGATGAGCTATCACTACAGGTGCCTAGCGGTATAAGCTTCGGATTACTTGGACCAAATGGTGCCGGAAAAACCACGCTTATTCGGCTGCTGGTCGGTCTCTTAAAGCCAAAATCCGGCAGCGTTCGGATATTAGGAAAGACACCCTCCAGAAAAACTGCTCACCTTATTGGCTATATGCCACAACTCCATTCCCTCTACACTGAGCTGTCGGTTATCCAGAATGTAGACTTCTTTGCCCGGGTTTATCAGTTAACCGATAAGCACAAGCGAGCCCAGCGGGTAGAAGACGCCATCAGATTGGTTGACATGTGGCAGCGCCACAAAGACCCTGTGCTAAAGCTGAGCGGCGGAATGAAACAGAGGGTTAGCCTGGCTTGCGCTATAGTTCACAACCCACCCCTACTTTTCCTTGATGAGCCCACTGTTGGTCTTGACCCTGAGCTAAGGGTTACCTTCTGGGAGCATTTTGCCACTCTGACCAAACAGGGCATTACCCTTGTTATTTCCAGTCATACTATGGATGATGCTGCCCACTGTGACCGCCTTGCCTTTATGCGTGATGGCAAGGTCATTGCCCAGGGCACTCCCAGTGAGCTACAACAAGCTACCGGCAAACCCGGCGCCACTCTAGAAGACGCCTTTCTCTATTTTATCCACCGTGAGGATAGAAGTGATTCCTAGCCAAGTGTTTACCATTGCCACCAGGATTATACACCAGCTAATACGAGACCGCAGAACAATGGCCTTGATTCTGATTGTACCATTGGTGGTAATGACCCTCATCGGTTTAAGCTTCCCCGAAAGCAGTGTTCTGGATTATATAGCCCCGGCACTGCTGGCAACACTGGCGCTATTCTTCAGTTTCTTGCTTACCGGGATTAGCTTCCTGAGGGAACGCTCTCAGGGTACTATGGAGCGCCTGATGGCATCACCAGTGTCACGCCTGGATATAGTGGTTGGCTATCTATTTGGCTTTTTTATATTCGCTTTGACCCAGACGCTAATTGTACTCCTGTTCACTATTTATGTACTGGATGTCCACTACTACGGGGATTTGTGGCAAATTTTCGTTTTTCAGATTGTGGTAATAACTGGTGCGGTTAATTTAGGCATATTTATATCGACCTTTGCCCGAAACGAGTTCCAGATGGTTCAGTTCATCCCCTTAATCATACTCCCTCAGATATTCCTCTGCGGGGTTATCTGGCCGGTGGAGCAAATGCCCAATTACCTACAGTGGCTATCAGCAATACTACCTCTGACCTATGCCGTGGATGGACTCCGGGATATTATGCTCGCTGGCAAGAGCTTGCTCGATGTCGGATTTGAGCTAGCAGTTCTGGTTGGCTTTGCTGTCATCATATCAATCGTGGCAGCTATTACCATCAGGAGAGGTGCTGCCAGCTAGCACAAGAACTCAGTTCCTTGACAGTGCATATATTGATATGCTATTCTAATTACGAACGTATGTCCATAATTAGCTTTTGGACTTTCAGGGAGAACGAGCACTATGGGTAGAACGCCGAAATGGCGCCGGGTTACCTTTATACCAGAGATAACCTACTTCAAGCCTGTCGGGTCTCACCTCAAGATTCCCGAAGAGGTCAATCTCTCCATTGAAGAAGCCGAGGCTATACACCTCAACGACCTTAAGGGGCTGGTGCAGGAAGAATGCGCTCAGAGGATGAGCATCTCACGACCAACCTTTCACCGGGTGCTGGCATCGGCTCGAAGTAAGCTAGCTGATGCCCTGCTCAACGGGAAGGCGATACGGATTGAAGGGGGCAACTTTGAGATGGCAATTCGCCGCTTCCACTGTCTTAACGGTCACGAATGGGATGTTCCCTTTGAGACCCTGATAGCTGCGCCTCCCCACTTCTGCCCTACATGTAACACTCCCAACATCCTGCCCCTCCAGCCCCATGCACCTGGCTGGGGAAAGCGCCGCAGAGGGAGACACAGCCAAAGTAGTTAAGACCAGAGGCTATTTGAGACAGTAAGAAGGTGGTGCGGAGGATTTTTCATGGGAATTAGGGAAAATGTTCAGCAATTATTGAATGAGTTACCCGGCGGGGTTGAATTGATAGCAGCAGCAAAAACAAGGACGGTTGAAGAAGTGCTTGAAGCAGTGGAATCTGGCATAAAGATTGTTGGGGAAAATTATGTCCAAGAAGCAGAAAAAATTCATGGGGTGATAGGAAATAAAGCAAAATGGCACCTGCTGGGACACCTCCAAAAAAACAAGGTGAAAAAAGCGGTAACACTGTTCGATATGATAGAAACCGTTGATTCTGTTGACCTAGCCACAGAGATTGATAAGCGATGCGCTCAAATTGGCAAAGTGATGCCGGTATTAGTAGAGATAAACAGTGGCAGGGAGAAACAGAAATCAGGCGTATTGCCAGAAAATGCCGAACAACTAATAAGGGCAATTTCGAGCTTGCCAAACATAAAAATAATGGGGCTGATGACTATGGGTCCTCGCTTTGGAAACCCTGAGGATTCAAGACCCTATTTCGTAACTACCAGAAAAACATTTGACAGGATTAAAGCGCTTGAACTACCCGATATAGAGATGACACATCTTTCAATGGGAATGACAAACTCTTACAAGATTGCTCTGGAGGAAGGGGCAAACATGGTAAGAATAGGGACTAAAATATTTGGAGAGAGAAACTATCTGAACCAGATATCGGACAGAACAAGTGCTCAAGAGTTAAGAACAGCGGGAGGGAAATTCTATGGCGGCTGAAGAGCAAGTAAGGGAGAGCTTGGAACAGGTAATAGTTCCTGGGGTTATGCGTAGCCTGAATGGGCTGAATCTGGTTCGTCAAGTCACTACATCTGACCAAGAAGTCAAAATCACTCTGGCTTCTTCAGCCCTGAATGCAGAGACTCAGGAATGGATTAGGTCCAAGACCAAAGCCGTCGTGGAGAAGCTGCATGAGGTAAATAAGGTAGAGGTAGAGTTTATCGAGGCTAAGCCCACAGAGCTAACCCAAATTGGACATATCATTGCCGTAATGAGTGGTAAAGGGGGGGTGGGCAAATCCCTGGTAGCCAGCCTGGCAGCAATTGCCCTCAAACGCCAGGGCTATGAAGTGGGCATACTAGATGCTGACCTAACCGGTGCCAGCATCCCCAAGATGTTTGGCATCATCGCTCGACCTACCGGCAGCGATACTGGAATTCTGCCCGTGCTCTCAAGGTCAGGGATTGAACTCATGTCCATCAATCTGCTATTGCAACAAGAGGATGATGCCGTTATCTGGCGTGGACCTCTCATCAGCAACACCATTAAGCAATTCTGGGAGGATGTACTTTGGGGCAAGCTAGATTACCTGATAATAGACTTGCCCCCAGGCACCGCCGATGCTCCACTTACTGTACTGCAATCATTCCCTATCTCTGGGGTTATCATCGTTTTCACCCCCCAAGACTTAACCGCCATGATAGTTAGAAAAGCGGTAAACATGGCTCAGAAAATGGATAAGCCCGTCCTGGGCGTGGTTGAGAATATGAGCTACTTATATATACCTGAAATAGACAAACGAATTGAACTCTTTGGCAGAAGCAGGGGAGAGGAAATGGCAGAGGCAGCCAGGGCGCCTTTACTGGGGCAATTGCCCCTGGACCCAGAGCTAGCCAAGCTTTGTGACCAGGGCGATATCGAGCGCTACGACTCAGAGATTACGAACAGCCTTGGTCAATCTCTTCTTCAAGCCATATCGGCTAAGGTATAAGAAAGGTCTCCTCAATAGAAGGACAACAAGCGCCCCTTGACGAAGTGAAGCCTTAGACTTAATCTATAATGGTAGATAAAGAGAAAATACGAGAAATATACCAAGCTCTGCCCAAATTAAACTGTGGTTTTTGCGGCTACAAAAATTGTGGGCAATATGCTAGAGCAGTAGCCGAAGGTAAAGCATCACCTTATCGTTGTATAGGGGGCTTCTACATAGGTTACAAAGTGAGTGAAATTCTGGGAATAAAAGCGCCTGCATTCGCCTACGGATTTTATAGTATGCCTTTTGCTAAAGTAACAGGGACTCCCGTTTCAGCGGTATCACTAAGGAAAGAAGTAGCGGCTCTGCATGAGAAAACCGATGCTATCATAGCCAGGCTGGAAAAGTTGAAACTAAGCAAATGAAGTGACTTAAGAGGTGTGGGGAAAATGGCTCAAGAAGAGGAAACGGTAACAGAAAGAATAGCTCAGGAGGAGCTAATCAGAGAAAGAATGGACGAAAAGGGAAATAAGTGGAGAAAGGTTTACTTCGGTGGAGGAGAACACTTCAGAAATTGGTTAGAGCAATGTCGGGAATTAGGCGAGGTTGAGGTGGAAGAAGTAGACTCCACAGGATTTAAGTGCTTCGAGGAGGGTGGTGAAAAATTATATAGAATTTGGATGAAGGTGGGAGGAGAATCGCCCACTGCTGACTTAGAAGGGGATGAAGACAAGCAGAAATGAGAAAACTGCGTTATCCCTGTTGGCAGTTTAAGAGGGTGAATAAAAAGGTGCATTGAATAGGAGCAAATGGTAAAATAAGCCATAATCAGAGTTAGGAGGTTAGTTAATGGCATACAAGATTACCGATGAGTGTATTAGCTGTGGAGCCTGTGAGCCAGAATGTGGAAACGAGGCAATCTCTGAGGGAGAGGAAATCTACGTGATTGACCCCGATAAGTGCACTGAGTGTGTGGGCAACTATGAATCACCGAAGTGCGTCGAGGTCTGTCCGGTGGATTGTTGCATACCTGACCCAGACCATAAGGAAAGCCGGGAGCAACTGCTTGAGAAGTGGAAGAGGCTACACCCAGGTGAAACTCCAGCATCTACCTAAAACCCTTTAGCCGTAACTGCCAGCTTGACTCCAACTTCGGCAAAGGCAATAATGATAAGCACGCCTTCTCTGTGCGTTCCCCGATAGCTCAATGGTAGAGCGGGCGGCTGTTAACCGCTAGGTTCGAGGTTCGAGTCCTCGTCGGGGAGCCAATTGTTTCTATTCTGACCATGCCCCGATTATTTGAGCGCCAACTATGCCTATGTTATAATTTCAGCATAGGAGCAAATCGGTTATGTGGGACAGATTAGAGCAAATAGACAGGCATTACGAAGAGCTAAACCAGCGAATAGCTACGCCTGAGGTTGCAACTGACCTGAAGCAATTGCAGACATTGGCTCAGGAGAAGGCTAGTATTGAGGGCTTGGTAACTAAGTATAGAGAATACAAGGCAACCTCCAAGGAGCTAGAGGAAATAAAGGCAATGCTAGCCAGTGGGCTAGATGAAGACATGAGCGCCCTGGTCAAGCAGGAAATAGAAAGCCTAGAGACACAACTAGACCGTCAACTTCGTGAGCTAAAGCTCGCCCTCCTGCCCAAGGATGCCAATGATGAGAGAGACATCATTATGGAAATCCGGGCTGGAGCTGGTGGTGACGAAGCCGGCCTATTTGCTGCCGACCTCTTCCGCATGTATACTCGCTATGCTCAATCCAAAGGTTGGGAAATAGATATTATTGATAGTAATGAGAGCGGAATAGGCGGTTTTAAGGAAATTATATTTGAGATAAAAGGTAAAGGCGCCTTCAGTCGTCTGAAGTATGAGAGGGGGGTGCATCGGGTGCAGCGAGTGCCCGTTACCGAATCTTCAGGTAGAATTCACACCTCAACAGCTACAGTAGCTGTTCTCCCCCAAGCCGATGAGATAGAGGTCGCCATCAATCCTAACGACCTTAAAATTGACTTCTACCATAGTCGGGGGGCTGGGGGACAAAATGTAAATAAGGTAGCCACTGCCGTCCGTATCACCCACTTGCCTACCGGCATAGTAAGCATCTGCCAGGATGAGCGCTCACAGCTAAGAAACAGGACAAAGGCAATGTCTGTGCTCCGAGCCCGACTCCTAGATTCAGAGCAGCGCAAACAAGAAGAGGAAATAACCAAACAGCGTCGTTCCCAGGTGGGCACCGGCGACCGGGCAGAAAAGATAAGAACCTACAACTTCCCTCAAGACCGCATTTCCGACCACCGCATTGGTCTAACCCTCCGTAATCTTCCTCGAACCCTAGACGGGGAGCTTGATGAGCTCATCGACGCCCTAGCCACCAGTGACCAGTCAAAACAGCTAGAGGGGCAACTGGCGTGACCCTAAAACAGGCTCTCGGCTGCGCCAGGGGCATTCTTGCTGGAAATAATATTGAGGATGCCCTTCTGGAGTGCGAGCTTCTGCTTAGGCATGCCCTAAAAATAAGCCGAACCCGGTTATATCTAGACCTGGACCATGAATTAAGCCCCAAACAAGAGGAGGCCTTCTGGCGACTGGTTGAACGCCGCCTAAATGATGAGCCCACAGCCTATATAACAGGACATCGCGAATTCTACGGGCTTGATTTCTATGTCGACCCCCGCGCTCTCATCCCCCGACCGGAAAGTGAGCTACTGGTAGAAACAGCTCTCGGTCTGGCTCAAAATCACCCTTTGTTCACTATAGCTGAGATTGGCACCGGCTGTGGAGCTATCGCCATCAGCCTGGCGCTAAGCCTACCAGAGACCAAGATTTACGCCACTGATATATCAGCCGCCGCCCTCGAAGTCGCCCTAGTTAACTGCCAAAAACATGGGGTGATAGATAGAGTTCATCTCCTCCAGGGCGATATGCTTGACCCTGTACCTGAGCCTGTTGACCTCATAATAGCCAATCTCCCTTATGTCAAGCAATCGGAATTAGCCCCAATGAGTCCAGCCAGGTTTGAGCCGCTGCTGGCGCTTGACGGAGGCTCAAACGGAACGGAAAGAATACGCCAGCTATGCCGACAGGTAGATAGCAAGCTGCCACCCGGCGGCTTTCTGCTTCTGGAGATTGGACAAGGACAGAGAAGAGCTGTAACCGCCTTCCTGCACACCATCTTCCCCCATGGCGAAATAGAGGTCGTGCCTGACTTGAGCGGCATAGACCGGGTGATAAGCCTCAGCCCCATTGCCAGCAAACATGAGCTGGCTAACGCCCAACCAAGTCAACTATAAAAAGGAGCCAGATAATGGCGACTCCAAAATTAGGCTACCTGCTAAAGTTGCCCAAATTTGACCATCTAGAAGCTAAGACTATTGAGGAAGCGTGCTCTCTACTGGCTAAATACAAAGACAAAGCCAGGGTAATTGCTGGCGGCACTGACCTGCTGGTGTCAATGAAAGGAAGGGAGATAAGCCCCCAGTATATAATCAACATCAAAGCTATCCCCAACCTAGATGGCATAAACTATAGCCAGAAAGACGGGTTGGTGATTGGCGCCCTGACCACCCTGGCTGAGATAGAAAGCTCACCCATAATTGGGGAGAGGTTTCCCATACTATCTTCTGCCGCTCATCAAACCGGCTCTCCCCACATCCAAAATATAGGCACAATAGGGGGTAATCTATGTAATGCTGCCCCTTCAGCCGATATGGCTCCGTCCCTAATTGGATTAGAAGCCAAGGCAAAGATAAAAGGGCTTACGGGAGAAAGAGCCGTCACTGTTGAACAGTTCTTCCTCGGTCCTGGTGTGAGCGTCCTTAAAGCTGGCGAAATACTGACCGAAATCCAGGTGCCAAACCCACCGCCTCACACCCGAGGGGTATACCTGAAATTGCCCGCCAGAACAGCAATAGACATCGCTGTGGTGGGGGTGGCGGTTGTGGTTACCCTGGATACCAAAGGCGTAAATATAGCTGATGCCAAGATAGTCCTCGGTGCGGTTGCCGCCACTCCGATTAGGGCTCGCCAAGCCGAGGACATAATAAAGGGAAAGGCGCTCGACGATGAATTGATACAGAAGGCAGCCCAAGCCGCAGCAGATGAGGCAAAACCTATATCTGACGTTCGTGGCTCAGCTAGCTACCGCAAAGAGATGGTCAAAGTATTAACCAATCGAGCGCTAAAGCAGGCAACCACGCAGGAAGGTTGATTATGAAGCAACTGATTCAGTTAACGGTGAATGGAGAACTCCATGAAGTGAGGGTGGAGCCCTGGAAAACACTGCTGGAGGTGATTAGAGACGATATCGGATTGACCAGTCCTAAAGAGGCGTGTAGCACCGGTGAGTGTAGTGCCTGCACTGTCCTGCTCAACGGAAAGCCGGTCAATTCATGTCTGGTGCTGGCAGTAGAAGCCCAAAGTAAAGACATTCTGACTATTGAGGGATTGAGCCAGGGCAGCAAGCTACACCCGCTCCAGGATGCCTTTATCAGGCACGGCGCCATTCAATGTGGGTTCTGCACCCCGGGGATGCTGCTATCGGCTAAAGCCCTGCTTGATGAGAATCCCCAGCCAACAGAGGAAGAGATAAGGGAGGCGATTTCGGGCAACCTTTGCCGTTGCACCGGCTATAACAAAATAGTTGAAGCCATACTCGAGGTAGCCCAAAGTCAATGAAAGGGTGAAAGCGATGCAACAATACTCTGTAGTCGGTAAACCAATACCCAGGGTAGATGGTAGCTTAAAAGCCACCGGCGAGGCAAAATTCACCGTTGATATTGCGCTACCAGGGATGTTATATGGCAAAATCCTCAGGAGCCCCTATCCACATGCCAAGATTCTAAGCATTGATACCAGCAAGGCAGAAGCCCTACCCGGCGTGAAGGCGGTCATTACCGGCAAGGATACTGGAGAAGTTAGATTTAGTTTTATAGACACCCCCCGTTATCCCGCCGACCAATGTCCCCTGGCTATAGATAAGGTGCGCTTTATCGGTGAGGAGGTAGCTGCGGTAGCTGCCGTCAGTGAAGACACTGCCCAAGAGGCTCTGGGCTTAATCGAGGTAGAGTATGAGGAACTCCCAGCCGTCTTTGACCCTGAGGAGGCAATGAAGGATGGTGCCCCCAGAATACATGACAAAATTACACCCACCACTACTACCGCTTGGGAGGACTTTGGTGTCACCCGGGAAGCCAGACCTTATGACGCGGTAAACAATATATCAAATCAAGTGTTAATAACCGTTGGTGATGCCGAGCAGGGATTCAAGGAATCAGACCATATCCGCCAGAACAGGTTTGTGATTCCAACCACATCCCACATTGCCCTGGAACCCCATGGAGCCCTAGCCAGTTTTGATTCCGCAGGGAAACTGAATGTGTGGTTATCACACATGGGCTATGAGCACAAGCGCTATTGGCTAGCCAAGACACTTGGCATTCCCATAAGCAAGGTAAGGGTAAATAAGACATATGTTGGCGGCGCTTTCGGTGGCAAAATCAGCCTGTTTCCCTACGAGCTCCTGGCTGCTTTCCTGTCCAAAAAGACCGGGCGACCGGTAAAGATAATCCTGTCCCGAAGTGAAGTGCTATCTACCTGCCATACCAGCCGCCGTTTCATCGTGGATGTCAAGACCGGAGTCAAGCGTGACGGGACAATAATGGCACAACATATTAAAATCATTGATGATGCTGGTGCCTACCGAAGCAGTTCACCAACCGCCTTGTATCTCGCCCATGTCTTCCGCCACGCCATATATAACATACCCAATGTCAGGCATGAGGGGGTGGGAGTTTATACCAACAAATTATTCACCGGACCAAAGAGAGGGCACTCCTTACAACAAATAAGCTTTGCTGTTGAATCTCAACTGGACATGATAGCTGAGGAGCTGGGAATAGACCCATTGGAGCTAAGGTTAAAGAATCTGAGAAAGAAGGGTGACATCCTACCTAATGGAGACAGACTGGATAGCTATGGTCTCCCAGAGTGCCTGAGGCTGGCAGCCGAGTCCAGTGGCTGGAAACAGAAGTGGGGCAAGCAACCAAACAGGGGTATGGGCATAGGCACTGGTGGTATGTTCTCCGGGGGACATAACTACCCCTTTGGCAGTGCCGCCTTTGTCAAGCTCAACCCTGATGGCAGATTTACCCTGTTCACCGGTCAGACAGAATTCGGCGGTGGCGTTGATACCGTTATGGCTCAAATCGCTGCCGAAGAGCTGGGACTAACCATAGACGATATAGTTGTGGTTTCCGGCGACTCTGAGCTATGTCCCTATGATATCGGCAACTGGCTAAGCGGTGGCGTCTATGTATCAGGACAAGCAGTGAGAAGAGCAGCCGCTGATGCCAAGCAGCAGCTATTAGCTTATGCCACCGAAGCGCTGGAGACAAAAATTGACCAGTTAGAAATAAATAACGGGCGTATCTATGTTAAAGCCAACCCAGATAAGGCGGTATCCCTCTCTGACATGTATAAGTATGGCATCCAGATGCGTGGTGGAGACCCTATCCTAGGCAAAGGTTATACCAAAGCAGTGCAAGATGTTGGATTCTGGGGTGGTAGCTTCAAGGGCACTGCTGCCCTTTCCCAGGGCAGAGGTCGCTTTACTGATGCCTATGGTCTAGCTGCCGCCATTGCCGAGGTCGAGGTTGATAAAGAGACCGGTAAGGTTAAGGTATTACATATAGTGGTAGCCGATGATTGTGGTACTGATATAAACCCACTAAACGTAGAGGGGCAGCTAGAGAGCCAGGCGGCTATGGCGATAGGAGATGTGCTATTTGAAGAGGTGGTGATTGAGGAGGGGCGGGTGATAAACCCTACACTCGGTGACTATAAGATACCCGGGGCGCTTGATATACCAAAGCTAACCACAATCAGTGTCCAAGATTACGAACCTAAGGGTCCCTTTGGTGCCAAAGAGGTTGGTGAAACCGCCCGCGGCGCCGTAATTCCAGCCATTGCCAATGCCATCTGCAACGCCATTGGTGGTAGAATTTACAGCTTGCCTATGACCCCAGACAAAATCCTAAAGGCAATGAAGGATGAGAAAGGCTAGCTCTACCAAGGTCTCGGCAATACTCCTGGCTGCCGGCGAATCGAAGCGCATGGGTAAGCTCAAGCAACTGATGCCCCTGGGCAACACTACTATGGTAGAACAAACAATTGATACCCTTTTGGGTTCCAGGGTAAGCGAGGTCATCGTAGTGCTGGGGCATAGAGCCGAAGATGTGATGAAGAGAGTAGCCACCAGGCCTATTAAGATTGCGGTAAATCCAATTTACCATCAGGGGATGGGCACATCCATAGCGGCTGGACTAAACCTGGTTGATAGCAGAGCACAGGCAGTTGTGCTCGCCCTGAGCGACCAGCCGTTTGTTGATAGCCAGACTATCAATAGGCTAATAGAGGAATTTGATGCCCATGATAAAGGTATTGCCATCCCAACCTACCAGGGTAGAAGAGGACACCCACTTATCTTCTCTATAAAATATAAAGCGCAGTTATCCGGGTTAAAGGGCGATATAGGTGGCAGAGAGATAATCAAAGAGCACCCCGAGGACATCCTTGAGGTGGCAGTTGAGTGTGAAGGCATCGTTATAGACATCGACACTACGACCCAAAGTTCAGCTTGACACACAACCGCCCCAATGCTAAATTAATCAATTGGGCTTTTACTTCAAGGCTAAAGGCAAGTAGTAAGCAGGAGGAATAGGCATTATGAATATGATTGTCTGCATCAAGCAAGTGACTGACCCTGAGGCACCGCCAGCCAGCTTCAAGATTGACCCTTCCAGCAATAAGGTGGTGCCACCCCAGGGTGTATCGCCGGTAATTGATCCCTATGCTGAATATGCTGTAGAGGCAGCGCTAAGAATTAAGGATGCCCTAGGGGGCAAAATCACTGCTATCAGCCTGGGCACAAACCAGCTCAGAGATATAGTAAAAAAACCGCTAGCTATGGGGGCTGATGAGCTCATCCTACTGGAGGATGAGTTCTTTGATGAGGGCGATAGTTGGTCAACAGCCTATGCCCTGGCTATGAGCATCAAAAAGCTCGCTGACTATGATATCGTCTTCTGTGGCAGGGAGGCTTCTGACTGGAATGCAGGACAGGTAGGCTCAGGCATTGCCGAGCTCCTGGGGCTACCCAGTGTAACCCTAGCCAAGAAAATAGACATCACCGATGGTAAGGCAAGGGTAGAGCGGGTAACTGATGAGGGCTATGAGGTGATTGAGGTATCCCTACCTGCCTTGATTACAGTAAGCAATGAGCTTGGTGAGCCTCGTTACCCCACCATAAAGGGGATTATGGGAGCTAAAAAGAAGGAGGCGGTTATCTGGAAACCAGCCGATATCGGGGTCGAGGTCTCCCAGATAGGGGCTGCTGGCAGGCACACCAAGCTGCTCAAGCTATTCCAACCAGTTCGCGAAGGGAAATGCGAGATTGTTGAAGGGGAGAGTCCTGAGGAGGCAGCGGTTAATCTAGCTTTAAAACTAAGGGAAGCCAAAATACTATAAAAAAATTTAGGGAAACAATTCATATCTGGTTAGCTTTGAGAATTGTTTTTCAAGTTATGTCAACTAAGGAGGTAAATCTATGGCTGAATATAAAGGTGTAATGGTTTTTTGCGAGGCTACGGAAGGAAAACTGGCGGCAATCGCCACCGAGCTATTGGGCTGCGGTAGAAAGCTGGCTGATGACCTGGGGCAGGAATTATCGGCTGTGTTAGTAGGCAGTGGCATAAGCGGTTTGGCTCAGGAAGCTATTGCCTTTGGCGCTGATAAAGCCTATGTAGTTGATGACACACTGCTCCAAGATTATCAAACAGATTCCTACGTATCAGTTATGGAAAAGGTAGTCAAGCAGGTGATACCCCAGATTCTCCTTCTGGGGCAGACCTCTATCGGTCGTGACCTGGCACCCAGGCTAGCTTTCAGGCTGAACACGGCTGCCTCTATGGGCTGCCTGGAGCTGGCTATCGACCCTGAGTCAAAGCTACTGCTGCAGACCAAGCCTGTCTACGGAGGGAACGCTCAAGCTGTCTTCATCTGTGAGTCCTACCCACAGATAGCTACCGTTAGAGCCAAGGCAATGGCGCCTCTGGAGCGAGACGAATCAAGGCAGGGCGAAGTAATCACTGTTGACGCTGGTCTAGACCCCTCGGCAATAAGGACCAAAGTGCTGGAAAAGGTGCCAGAGGAAGTGGCGGGGATAAGGCTTGAGGATGCTGAGGTGGTAGTAAGCGGAGGTAGAGGCATCGGCAGTGCTGAAGGTTTTGAGCAGTTAGAGGAACTGGCCAGGATGCTGAAGGGGGCAGTAGGAGCTACCAGACCTCCCTGTGATAATGACTGGGTGCCAGCTGGGGCACAAGTAGGGCTTACTGGTAAGATTATCGCCCCTGAGCTCTACATTGCTGTAGCTCTGTCTGGTTCCAGCCAACATATGTCCGGTTGCTCTGGCTCCAAGACCATAGTAGCTATAAATAAAGACCCGGAGGCAAATATCTTCAGGGAAGCCCGCTTCGGCGTAGTGGGCGACTGGAAAAAGGCGCTACCCGCCTTCGCCGAGAAGGTTAAGGAGCTTCTGGCTGGATAGGATTAAGCCTTCTCGGCTTGTTCCCTCTTTAAGGGCTTAGTAGCAGCTTTGAGAACTGCCTCCAAGTCGCTCTTGGCAAAGGGGCGCTTAGGCTGCCTTTTCTCATGTTTTGTAGCTTGCTTATTCTTGCTCTTATCCATGACATAAAACTTGACAAAAAACCAACTTTTGTGATAGGATAATAGCCAGATAGTGATTATGGTCGGACAACCTTTCACCATCTGGCTATTATTTTGCTTGGAGAGCGTGGTCTCATGGCTGAGAACCCTCTCTTAAAAAGAGCGGACACGTGCTCATACCACGTGTGGGGTTCAATTCCCCCACTCTCCTTCGCAATATAATCGTATAATATGATGATGTTGTTTGTAAATTAGTCAATTTGTCTTACATATATATGCTTGTTACACCAAGCAGGAGGATAAACAATGAATACCATAAGTTCATGGGAAGCTCAGACAAGAGAGCTGCTTAGTCGGATTGAGCGTGAGATGCAGGAAATACAAGTTGACAGTGAGAGGCGCCTAGCAATCTTGCAAGAAAAGCAATGGGGAATTCTGCAAGCGCTAGAGGCATATGCAGAATTCATCGGCTCCGGCCAAAGTGAGCCGCCTCAATTACTGAGCCCAACTGATATAAAGGGGAAAAGCCACAGAGAGATACTGCACCTTATCGCAGAGCGGAATGATGGGCGTCTTATTGCCAGAAATGCTATTAAGCTTATGAAAGAAAGTAATATTTTCGGAGATTCGCCTAATGCTGATTCGATAGTTTATGCTGTCCTGAATAGGAGCCCAGAGTTTGTCAAACTAGGTAGCGGGGTGTATAGATTAAACGGCACCCAAGTAAAGAGCCAAGCTAAAACAAAGAGGCACAAACGAAGAGGACTAAAGCAGGCTGTCAAAGAACTGAAGAAAAAGAACCCACAAATGACTAAGAAACAAGCTAAGAATACCTTGATTCGGCAAGGTTTTGACTTTCAGGGTAAAAACCCTGGTCAGGCAGTCCATATGGCTTGGGTTAATTTGGGTTCTACTAAGAAAGAGGGACAGCAGAGTTTGCTTAGGTAGCCGAATTTAGGCATGGAATGACCATATGAAATTTCCCAAGAATGTCTGGGACCAACTCAAGAATAAATCTCCGAGAGATTTAATGTCCGCTTTGGAGAAAGATGGTGCAATACCTGAAGGGTCGAGGCAAGCAGTCATAGGATTTCGGTATCCTGATGGTAGGCGGGTGGTTATTCACTACCATCCCAACAAAATTTACGGACCTAGACAAATAAAAGCTCTAATTGAAGAAATAAACTGGACAATAGATGACCTTCAGCGATTGAAGCTCATCAAATAGCACATGCCACTTTTACTTCTTGGGTATGACGGTTAGCACGGCTCCTAGTAATTTGGGGTATATCCTTGAAAGTCTGCATGGAAACACCTAATGGAATTGGGTCGCCATGCTTAATCAAAGATTGTATATAAACAATAGTCGCATCTGCCGCATTTTGTAGAGCTACTTCCTTTGTATCCCCACCAACATGTAAACCTTTGAGAGCAGGACAGTAAGCGTGAAAGCCATCATCATCGGGTTCCACAACCACTTCAATTGTGAACTCAATGACCAGCTTTGTCATACATATCCTCCTTTCTTGTTTTCCGTGTTCCCACAGCTATAGTGACTATAGTCACTATAGCAATTGTAACATATACCATAGTAAACTGCCACTGTCAATACTTGATAGCTATATAAAATAATAAATAATGTAATGTTATAATTATATTTATTATATTACCTGTCTAAATGGGATAGTTGCCTTATTTATTAAAGGTAACCGCCTTCTTGCTTGAAGATGCGATATTGACTTTATGGACGGGCGGCGAGGTCAGCCCTTCTCGGCTTGTCGTGCGGCAATAATCTTCTGGGCAATATGAGCAGGCACTTCCTCATAGTGGCTAAACTCTGCCTTATAGCTGCCTCTACCCTGGGTTATTGATTTCAGGTCTATGGCATAGCGTAAAATCTCAGCCAGTGGCACCTGAGCCTCAATAATATTGACTCCACCCCCGGGGTTCATCCCCTGCACTCGCGCCCGCTTGGTATTAAGGTCGCCAATAATATCACCGGTGAAGCCCTCAGGGATGGTAACCTCGATATTCATTATCGGCTCAAGCAGGATAGGTTGCCCCTGTGATAATCCCTTCTTCAGCGCCCCCGCCCCGGCAATCTTGAAGCATATATCTGAGGAATCAACCGGGTGAAAGCTGCCATCATAGACTCTTGTCTTTATGTCAATAACTGGGTAGCGAGCTAAAACCCCTTCCTGAATGGCTTCATTAACCCCCTTTTCCACCGATGGAATATAATTCTTTGGTATACGGCCACCTACTACCTTATCAACGAACTCACGACCACTGCCACGAGGTAAAGGCTCAAGTTCCAGAAAGACATGCCCATATTGACCATGCCCTCCCGTCTGCTTTTTATGCTTATACTCAGCCTTGGCTGGCACAGTAATCGTCTCTTTATATGGAACCTTAGGCGTTTCCAGTCTCACCCCGACACCAAACTTACGCAGCATCTTCTCTGCTGCCACCGCAAGGTGGGACTCACCAATTCCTGATAGAATTGTCTCGTTGGTATCAGCTTCACGATGCACCGCAAGGGTGGGGTCTTCCTCAGACAATCTGGATAGCGCCGCTCCCAGCTTATCCAGGTCAGCCTTGGTCTTGGGATGCACCGCCAGGCTAAACGCCGGCTCGGGGAATAGAACAGGGGCAATCTTCATTGGTTGAGCCTGACTACATAATGTATCCCCGGTGCTGGTCAGACCTAATTTAGCTACCGCTCCCATATCTCCTGCTCTGAGCTGAGATACTGGCTCCTGGGTCTTGCCCCTCAGTATAAATAGCTGACCGATGCGCTCAGCG
>DAOWJM010000018.1 GCA_030640325.1 Dehalococcoidia bacterium
GCACCCTCTCCCATAATAGCCCGGCAGGTGCGCTGGGAGCGGGATGTTTGGGGGCTTTTCCTGAGCATCACCAAGCCGCTAATTGCTGCCCTTCACGGCTATGTTTTGGGCTCAGGGATAGAAATAGCCCTGTGCTGCGACATCAGGCTGGCTTCAGAGGATGCCCAGTTTGGCCTGCCTGAGCCGGGATTGGGTATAATTCCAGCCGCTGGCGGTAGCCAGACTCTGCCCCGAACGATTGGCGGGGCTAAGGCACTGGAAATACTGCTATCTGGGCGGTGGATTAAGGCTGAGGAAGCGCACCGCCTGAAACTGGTCAACCGGGTGGTATCCCGAAATGAGTTACTGCCCGAAGCCGAGAGGCTGGCCAGAAAAATTGCCCACTTTGACCCCGTTGCGGTAAGCTATGCTAAGCAGGCTATCACCAGGGGGCTTGACCTCAGCCTGGAACAAGGGCTGGAGCTTGAGGCCAAGCTTGCTGACTTTATCATCCGGTTACATTAAAATAGAGGGGAACATCATGGAGGAACAGAACCTGGATGCCCTTGCTGAAAAGGCGGCTGACCTGATTATCAACGCCAAAAGGGTGGTGGTTTTCACCGGTGCTGGCATTAGCACTGAATCCGGGATTCCTGATTTTCGCAGCCCGGGTGGAATCTGGAGCCGGTTTGACCCTGATGATTTTACCTATCAGAAGTTCATCAGAGACCCTGAAGCGAGGAGAAAGCAGTGGCAGATGCTTGGGGAGGGGTTTCTAACTACTGAGGCTAAGCCCAACCCCGCTCACTACGCTATCGCCGAGCTGGACAAGCTGGGCAAGCTGGATTGTGTCATAACCCAGAACGTTGATAATCTTCACCAGAAGGCGGGGGTGCCTGTTGACAAGGTGTTTGAGCTCCATGGCAATATGCAGTGGGCGGTATGCTTGAGCTGTGGTAAGCGTTATCCCTTTGAACAGATTAAGGTCAGGCTGGATAAGGGTGAGGAAATCCCGGACTGTGAAGTCTGTCATGGTATCCTGAAACCAAGCGCTGTCTTCTTCGGCGAACAGCTACCGCAGAAGGTGTTGCAGGAAGCGACCCTTCGCTCATCCGACTGCGACCTGTTTATCGTGATTGGCTCGACCCTAATTGTCTACCCTGCAGCCTATATGCCTATCTACGCCACTCAGGCGGGAGCCAAACTGGTTATCATCAACCTCAGCTCTACCCCGATGGACATGGAGGCTGCCGTCCTGATTAGGGCTAAGGCTGGGGAAGCAATGTCAAGGATAGTAGAGAGGGTGAGGGAAAAACGAATCAAAATCTGAGGGGTGAAGCATGATTATAACTGAATTTCTTGACCTATCAGCTATGCTGGTTCCAGAGAGGACAGCCATCGCCTTTGAAGGAAAGCGATATAGCTATGCTCAACTCAAGGAGAGGGTAAATCGCTTAGCCGATTCTCTAAACCGACTGGGTCTAGAAAAGGGGGAGCGAGCCGCCATCCTTGAGGTCAACTGTAGTGAATACATGGAGGCTTGTTTTGCCACGGTGAAGTTGGGGGGTATCTTCGTGCCCTTGAACTTCCGAATAAGGCAGGAGGAGCTAACCTACCTGGTAAATAAAGCCGAGCCCAAAATTCTTTTTGTCGGCAGCCGCTATGCTGATATGGCGAACAGCGCCCGCTCTCAACTCCCCTCGGTGGAGCATTTCATTATCATTGGTGGCAAGCATCAGGGGATGCTAAGCTATGATGAGCTTATAGCCTCAGGTTCAGCGGAGGAAAAAACCTTTGCCGAGGTAAACGACGAAGATATAGCCGTGCTCATGTTTACCGCTGGAACCACTGGACTTCCCAAGGGGGTGCCTCAAGATAATAGCGCCTACAGCTCCTACGTCCTGACTAATGTTGACCCCCCTGATATGGAAGCACCGCCAGAGACAAATGTGCTTGTTATGCCCCTCTACCATGTGGCTGGAATGCAGGCGTTGATGGCTGGTATTTATGGGGGCAGAACCATTGCCTTAATGCGGCAATTTGATGAAAAAGAGTGGTTTGAGACAGTGCAGCGGGAGAAAGCCACCCGAGTGATGGTGGTACCTACCATGCTCAAGCGAATTGTTGAGCACCCTGACTTTGACCAATATGACCTTTCCAGCGTCCGAGTAGTAACCTATGGTGCCGCCGCCTGTCCATATGAGGTGCTGAGGAAGACCATTGAGCGCTTTCCCGGTAGAGCACTTATCAATGCCTTCGGTGGGACGGAGACCTCTTCCACAATAGCTGCGCTAAGGGCTGAAGACCAAGTCATCACCGGAAAAGAGACTGAGCAGGAGAGAGAAAGGAAGTTAAAGAGGCTGGCTACCTCCATTGGCTTACCTATGGATGATGTGGAAATTCAGGTTCGAGATGAGGAAGGGCGAGAATTACCTGCCGGGGAAATAGGGGAGATTGTAGCCAAGGGTCCTAGAATAATGAGGGGCTACTGGAGGGATGAGGAGAGGACGAAGAAGGCTTTTACCCCCGATGGATGGTATCGCACTGGTGATATGGGTTATGTGGATGAGGAGGGCTATATTTATCTTAGCGGGCGTGCCGACGATTTGATTGTAAGAGGCGGCGAGAACATCGGTCCCGATGAAGTGGAAAGCGTTCTTTCGACACATCCTAAAATTGAAGAGGCGGCAGTGATTGGTGTCAAAGACATTGAATGGGGTCAGCAAGTCAGAGCTATAGTAAGGCTTAGGGCGGGAGAAACAGCCACCGAGCAGGAAATTATTGACTTTTGCCGTCCGAGGCTGGCTGGTTTCAAGCGTCCTAGCTCAGTAGTTTTTGTTGAGGAAGAACTTCCTAAGACCTCCACGGGCAAGGTTCTGAGGAGAACCCTCAGAGAGAAATATGGACAGACTTAGCCTAAACAGAATAGGGATGATATACCGCTGATTGGGCTACTAGCTCAGCAATATCCATAACCCTGAGCTGTTCTTCAGCCGCTTTTGCCTTAATCCCGTCATCAAACATCTGCAGGCAGAAGGGGCAGGCAGTAACCACAATTTGAGCTTCGGTCTCCATTGCCTGCTCGGTGCGTAGCTCGTTAATTCTCCTGCCAATGCGCTCTTCTAGCCACATATGACCGCCGCCACCCCCACAGCAGAAGCTATTATTCCGGTTGCGCTCCATCTCGACCATCCTCATATCGGGGATGCTTCTTATAATCTGTCTCGGCGGCTGGTAAATATCATTGTATCTCCCCAGATAGCAGGGGTCATGGTAGGTCACCGCCCCATCAATGCCTTTGATAATTCTCAACTTGCCCTGTTTCAGCAACTGGGCAATAAAATCGGTGTGGTGAATAACCTCAAACTCTCCGCCAAGCTGAGGGTACTCATTCTTTAGGGTATTGAAGCAGTGGGGACAGGCAGTAACTATCCTCTTCACATTATAGCTCTTCAACAGCTCAATATTTTTCTCAGCCTGAATCTGGAACAGGTATTCGTTACCCAGGCGGCGAGCCGGCTCGCCACAGCAGCTCTCCTCAGCACCCAGGATGCCAAATCTAATCCCGGCTAGCTTCAGTAGCTTAGCCACAGCCTGAGACACCTTTATGCTTCTATCTTCCAGTGCCCCGGTGCAACCTACCCAGAACAGGATATCTATATCACTATCCTCGGCTAAAGTCTTGATACCAAGCCCTTCAGTCCAGTCTGTTCTGGTTAGGGTAGTCCCCCGCCAAGGATGCCCCCTGTCTTCAATGCTGCGTAGTGCCCCCTCAGCCGTCTCGGGAATAGAAGCCTGCTCCATCACCAGGTTTCGCCTCAGGTCAATAACCTTATCAATGTGCTCGTTGGCGACAGGGCATACCTGCTGGCAGGCATAACAGGTAGTGCACGCCCAGATTTCATCCTCGGTTACCACCTCGCCAATTAATGATTCACCGGGGTTGGCTGCCGCCTCCGCCTTGCCACTGAGCAATCCAGGACCTACTGCCAACAGATGCTCCTTGAGGTCTTGAATTACCTTCTTGGGGTTAAGTGGCTTGCCACTGGCGTATGCCGGA
Source organism: Dehalococcoidia bacterium (assembly GCA_030640325.1). Classification (GTDB taxonomy): domain Bacteria; phylum Chloroflexota; class Dehalococcoidia; order Dehalococcoidales; family BS750m-G39; genus DAOWJM01. The sequence goes on from DAOWJM010000018.1 coordinate 4,040, forward strand.
CAGGCATCCTGACAGCGACCGCACACCACACAGGAGTAAAGGTCTAGAAGCTGCTTCCGGGTAAAGTCAGTTATCTTGGAGACACCGAAAGTCTCTGCGGTCTCTAGGTCAATAGGACGCAGGGCTCCTTTGGGGGGCGGCGACTGGAGAAGGACATTGAAAATAGATGCCACCATGTGTAGATATCTGGAGTAAGCGATGAAGACCAGGACAAACAAGACAAAGCCCCAGTGTGCCCAAAAGAAACCTATATTTGCCATCTGCACTGAGCTTGTGCTGGCGCCGGCAAAGAACTGACTTAGCGCCGCGCTTATCGGTGGCAGGCTGGTGCCTAAACCCACCGGGGGGTAGCCAAGGGCAATGCCAGTTGCCTCCTTAAAAAGGTGGGTCATGGGATGGATGAAGACCGTAACCAGAATGACCATAGCCTCAATGGTCTGCTCTCCCTCAAGCCTTGATGGCTTCACGATGTATCTCCGGATGATGCCCCATAAGGCACCGAGGATGATGAAGGGGGCAACTATGTCCATAACCCAGGCATAGTAGAAGAAGAGACTGGTATTTTCCATTGTCTCGGAGAGACCAAAACCCCCGCCGATGATTATGAATAGCAAATAGAAGGGAATGTATATGAAGAATCCCCAGGCCATAAAGACATGACCTATGCTGGCTCTATCCTTGGTAGTCAGGTTTTTAAGCTGGCACCATTGTCCTAATACCGAGACTGCAGTGTTGAGCAGCCTCCTCGCCATGTGACCAAATCCACCCTCCCCTCTGCCCAGGGACAAATAACGCCAAAGCTGATACATCCTGCGCAGGAAGAGACCAAGGGCAAGGGCGAAAAAGACCCAAAAAATCACATATCCTGAAATGCCCCAATAGGTCACACTAACCGGCGACATAGCTACCTCCTATGTAAATCCAATTGAAGGGCGGAGCCATTAGCGCAATCGGATAACAGCGACAAAGATGCCCAGAGCCAGGGCTAATAGGTCAAATAAGCTGAAGCTAGCCCCGAAGTTAAAAAGCAAGTTAGAAAAGATGCTCACCAGGTAGCTTATTGGCACAGCAATGCCACCAACAATGGCTAGCCCGGTGCCGCGCTTACGATTGACTGAAAGACTAACCACTTCTCCAATGGCATAGCCAGCGCCTGCAGCCAGTAGCAGATTGAAGAAGATGAAAGGCACGTAGGCTCTCACTACCCCCCAGGCGATGCCACAAACAATAGCCATGCCGAGCGCTGTTCCTGCAGCCCTCAGGTAGTATTTGGTGGAAACGCTATAGGTAGGCAGTTTATATAACTTGGCACAATCGGGGCATCTAGCTCCTACCGGGGTCTGCACCATGCACTTGGGGCATATCGGCTTACCACACTTGCCACACCGCAGGCTAGTTTCAACATCAGGATGATAAGCGCATTTCATCTTGTGAGAGTCAACCCTCCTCTTGTTTTTCTTCTTGCTTAATAGGCTGCCGATGTATCCAGGCTTTCCTATCCCTTATGTCACGGTCGAAAATCAGGCGGTTAAGCAGTAGCTGCCCGGGAGGCACCGAAGCGGTAACCGAGGTTTTTGGCGCTGTTAGTCGCCTGATAACTACTATCAGGAACATCGCTACAAATCCTAGGGTAACTTGCATTGGCTCTTCAATGCCGAATGGCTGATGAAGAAACCAGCTAAATATGGGCAAAGATACCACCGCTGTAAGCACTCCCAAAGCTAGCTGTCGAAATGGAGCCATACTGTAAGCAATGATTAGAGCTATTAGCCCTAGCCATGGTACCAAAATATAAACAACGCCCAAGGTGGTTAGAATACCCCTGCCTCCGCTAAAGCGGAGAAAAACTGGCCAGTTATGTCCGATAATCACCACTAAACCCGCCGTTACCTGCTGGGCGATATCCAGACCTATCAGTTGAGCCGCCCACACCACCGCCATCCCCTTACCTAAATCAAAGATGATTACCACAATAGCTATCCATTTGGAGGTTAACCCCAATAGGTTGGTTGCGCCTACATTACCGCTGCCATATTTCCTGATGTCTATCCCACGTGACCACTTAGCTGCTAAATAGGCGGCTGGAACTGAACCAAAGAGATAGGCAGCTACTAGTAGTAATACAAACTCAATAGCCATAAGCTCTCCTCATAATCTAAGGTCGGGGTTTCTTTGTTTTGCCAGAGCTATGAGTCGCTCCACTGATTCCATTGGCACATCGGCGCCACCAATGGCAGTCTCGGTGTTGGGGTCCAGACCATGGTAGTCACTACCACCAGTGGCAATGAGATTATGCCTATCGGCTAGTCCTACCAGCCTGTTGATTTCTTCTGCGGTATAGCCATCATAGTAAGCCTCAATGCCTACTAGGCCGGCTGTCTTTAGCTCAACAATCATCGTCTCCGGGTCATTGATGGTTAACGGGTGAGCCAGCACTGGCAACCCTTTGGCTTTAACTATGAGCTCCACTGACTCGGCAGGGGTCATCTTTTCCCGCTCCACATAGGCAGAGCCGTCTCGACTTAAATATTCAGTAAATGCCTGTTTAATCGAGGTGATATAACCCTTCTCTAGCATGGCTTGAGCAATATGGGGACGCCCGATAGAGCTGCCGCCGGCTATTTCCTGAACTCGTTGCCAGTCGATGTGGATACCCAAATTGTCCAGCTTAGCCACCATCCCCTGAGCTCGCCTCAATCGGGAGTTTTTAAATCTATCCAGAGTAACCCCAAGCTCAGGGTCAGTATAATCTATAAAGTAGCCGAGTACATGAACCTCACCCTGAGGGATATCGGTGCTGATTTCAACGCAGGGTATGACCTTTAGCCCGGGAAAGGCTTGAGCCGCAGCCTGGGCTGAAGCAATCCCGTCCACAGTATCATGGTCAGCCAGGGCAATAAAGGTTAACCCCCGCTCCGCCGCCTTCTGGATAATATCTGCCGGGGTAAGTCGACCATCAGAGGCGGTGGAGTGTATATGGAGGTCTACCCTGCTCACCACTATTCCACCTCCTGATAGATTCGGTCAATGCTCATTGCTCTACCACTGTCGTCAGCTACCCCTACCATTATGGCGTTAAAGGCAGTTTTACCCTTACCCATGGATAAACGATGGGGCATTCTGGTCAGAAAGTGCTGAATTACTGCCTCGGCATCATCACCTATAACTGAATCTATAGGACCGGTCATACCTATATCGGTAACATAGGCAGTGCCGTGAGGAAGCAGCTGGGCATCAATAGTTCCCACATGGGTGTGGGTGCCGAGCACAGCGCTGACCCGCCCGTCCAGGTATCGTCCCATTGCCACCTTCTCTGATGTTGCCTCAGCGTGGAAATCAACAATGATAATTGGCTGCTCAAGCTCAGTTAGCAGTTGGTCCATAGCTCTAAACGGGCAATCCAAATCGCCGATAAAGGTTCTCCCCATCAAATTAACCACTGCCGCTTGACCAATGGCTATATGTCCTTTACCAGGCACCCCCGGCGGATAATTTAATGGGCGAAGGATAGGCATTTCACCATCAAGGTAGGGGATAATCTCCTTCTGAGCCCATATGTGGTTACCTGAGGTCAGTACGTCAACACCGGCATCAAGCAGCTCCTTGGCTGTAGTTGAAGTTAGCCCTATGCCGCCGGCGGCATTCTCGCCATTGGCAATAACCAGGTCTAACCCGTATTGCTGACGAAGGCCTGGTAAAAGCTGGCTTACCGCCCTCCTACCAGGCCTGCCGACTATATCACCTATTGCCAATATGAGCACTAGCTTTCCTACTTAGCATAATCTATAGCTCTTGTCTCCCTGAGCACGGTAACCTTTATTTGCCCCGGATACTCCAGACCCTCTTCTATCTTCTTAACGATGTCTCGGGCGAGCCTCATTGCCCCCAGGTCATCAATCTCTTCTGGCTTAACCAGGATACGAATTTCACGACCGGCTTGAATAGCATAGGACTTCTCTACTCCCTTGAAGCTATTGGCTATATCCTCCAGTTCCCTCAGACGCTTCAAGTAGTGTTCCAGAGACTCACGCCTTGCCCCAGGCCTGGCACTACTAATAGCATCAGCCGCCGCTACAATAAAGCCCCAAATGCTGGTAGTATCAGTCTCAAAGTGGTGCTCAGCGATACCCTGGACCACCTCAGGGGCTTTATCCCATTGATTAACCAGGTCGGCTCCGATGGCAGCGTGAGAGCCCTCTACCTCCCTGTCTACCGCTTTACCAATGTCATGAAGCAGTCCAGCTTTCTTGGCTATGGCAACATTGGCTCCAAGTTCTCCAGCAATCATGCCAGCTAGATTGGCAACCTCAATGGAATGGGCTAACACGTTCTGTCCATAGCTGGTGCGGTACTTAAGGCGACCAAGCAGCCTGATTAACTCAGGGCGCAGTCCATGCACCCCCATCTGGTAAGCTGCCTGCTCTCCGGCGTTATAGATAGCAGCCTCTACCTCCTCTTTGGTCTTGGTTACTACCTCTTCAATACGAGCTGGGTGGATACGACCATCGAGGATAAGCTTGGTTAAAGCCAGGCGAGCTATCTCTCGTCGCACCGGGTCAAAGCTAGATAGGGTTACTGTTTCAGGGGTATCATCAACTATTAGGTCAACCCCGGTAGCCTGCTCCAGAGCTCTAATATTACGCCCCTCTCGTCCAATAA
>DAOWJM010000140.1 GCA_030640325.1 Dehalococcoidia bacterium
GCGGAAGTTCATTAAGGCGACCGAGGTGGCGAAGTCTAACCCCTTTGTTGTGAAGCTCAATGGTCTCCTTGTCTAATATCTTCTCTAAGAGATGGAGCAAGCCAGCAATCTCCTCTTCGGGACGTTTCCAGTTTTCGGTAGAGAAGCCATAAAGTGTGATGTATTTCAGCTTGAGTTTGATAAAATATTCAATTACAGAGTGCATATTTTCTACCCCTGCCTGGTGTCCCGCGAGCCTGGGCAATCCCCGTTGTTTTGCCCATCTACCATTGCCATCCATGATAATAGCTATATGGTTGGGGAGGCGGGTAATTTTTTTCATTGCTGATGAGGTAACTATCACTCTGCCACTCATACCGAATAATAAAGGTGTGGCAAGCACACCTGGTGCCCGAATCCTGGCTGTTTGGTGAACCTCTGCAACTCGGGCTAGACCTCCATGAGTTCTGCTTCCTTATCTCGGGCTATTTGCTCAATATCGACTATAAAGCTGTCGGTAAGCTTCTGTAGCTGGTCCAGGGCACGCTTATGCTCATCCTGTGATATATCCTTATTTTTTTCTAATCCCTTTAGTTCACTCATGGCGTCACGCCTTAGGTTGCGTATCACTATCTTTCTTTCCTCAACCCTCTTTCGCACCACCTTAGTTAGCTCCTGTCGCCGCTCCTCGCTGAGTGGCGGTAGATTCAACCGAATTACATTCCCATCACTAGTGGGATTTAGTCCCAGGTCAGACTTCAGGATAGCCTTCTCTATGCTGGGTATACTGCCTCGGTCCCACGGCTGGATGACCAGGAGCCTTGCCCCGGGTGCGGAAATGCCAGCAATTTGATTGAGTGGGGTGGGAACGCCGGCATATTCTACCTTGATATGTTCTATTAAGGCAGGTGTAGCGTGCCCGGTGCGGATGGTAGCTAATTCCCTCTTCAAACCCTCAACCGAGGCTCGCATCTTTTCCTCAATATTCCATAAAATGGGGCTAACCACCTTACTTCTCGCTGTATACCAGGGTGCCAATAGGGTCACCAATTACTGCCCGTTCTATGCTATGAGGTGCTTGAAGGTCGAAAACAATTATAGACAGCTTGTTTTCTAGGCATAGGGAGAGGGCGGTGGCATCCATTACTTCCAGGCGCATGTTTAGTACCTCAAAATGGGTGAGTTTGTCAAACCTCTTGGCATTACGGTCTATGAGGGGGTCAGCGCTATAGATGCCATCAACATTATTCTTGGTCATAAGTAAGACCTCTGCCTCAATCTCTATCGCTCGTAGGGCTGATGCGGTATCAGTGGTCATATATGGGTTACCTGTGCCCCCGGCGAAGATAACCGCTCTACCTTTCTCTAAGTGACGAATAGCGCGGCGTCTGATGTAAGGCTCAGCCACCTGTTGAATACCTATAGCTGACTGGATTCTGGTAGCCACTCCTTCTCTCTCCAGGACATCTTGGAGAGCAAGGGCATTTATTACTGTAGCAAGCATCCCAGCATAGTCAGCGGTGACCCTGTCCATTCCATCCTCCTCAGCCTTAGCCCCGCGCCAGATGTTGCCACCACCAACAACAATTCCTACACCCACACCCATTTCTATCACTTGCTTAATCTGCTTGGCTACCTTGGTTAGGGTAGGGGCATCAATGCCATAGGCTGCTCCGCCACTGAAGGCTTCGCCACTAAGTTTAAGTAGAACGCGCTTATATTTGGCAGTGCTCATTTTCCCGATTCCTGATCGCCTAGTTCGAATCTAGCAAATCTGCTTACTTTGATATTCTCTCCTACCTTGGCGATAGTTTCCGCAATAATATCCTGAACCGACCTATCTGTGTCTTTAATGTAGGGTTGAAGGAGCAGGCAGGCTGTTTGAGGTTCTATGTCAGTTCCTTCGGAGACTTCTTCCCTTGAGATGAATTGGGGGTGCATGGCTGCTACTTGCATTGCCAGGTGATGAGCTAGTCCCCTGAACTCAGCGGTGCGGGCGACAAAATCGGTTTCACAGTTAAGTTCCACCATGGCGCCAATCCGACCCCCGGGGTGGATATAGGCTTCAACTAACCCCTCGGCAGCGGAGCGCTCTGCCTTTTTCTCTGCCTGTAAAAGACTTTGTTCTTTTAGAATCTCAATTGCCTTTCCCATATCTCCTTGAGCTTCAATGAGGGCATTCCGGCACTGCATAATGGCAACTCCAGACTGTTCCCTTAGCTCTTTTACCATGTCTGCCGGGATTTTCAAACTTCCCCTCCTTCATTACTCATCGGGGGTGAAGATACGAGGTTCGGTGATTTCTATAATCTCAGACTCCTCCAGTCCCTCTTCCTCACCTACCTCTGCTGATACCAGCGCCTCGCCAGTTCTACCTTCAATAACTGAATCGGCAATTTTATTGCATATCAGTTTGATGGTTCTGATGGCATCGTCGTTGGCTGGAATAGGGTAGTCTATATCATCGGGGTTACAATTGGTATCAACTATAGCCACCACCGGTATTCCCACACGCTTGGCTTCAGCTATAGCAATCCTTTCTTTGGTGGGGTCAATAATGAATAGGGCGTCTGGCAAATTAGTCAGCTCCTTAAAACCGCCCATCTGTCGATTGAGGCGCAAAATTTCCTCCCCCAGCTTTAGGGCTTCTTTTTTCGGCAAGCGTTCAAAGTCCCCCCTAGTTTGTTGGTCTTCCAAGCGGACGAGGTAGTCTATTCGGGCTTGGATAGTGGCAAAGTTGGTCAGCACCCCTCCCAGCCAGCGTTGATTAACATAATACATACTACAGCGTTGCGCCTCTTGTTCTATAGCCTCTTGAGCCTGCTTTTTAGTGCCAACAAAAAGGATGTTGCCACCTTCAGAGGCTACTTGCCGAACAAAGTCGCAGGCCTTGTCTAACATAGCAGCCGTTTGTTCTAGGTCAATGATATGAATGCCATTGCGCTTGGTGAAGATGTATTTCTTCATAGCCGGGTGCCAGCGGCTGGTCTGATGCCCAAAGTGAGCCCCAGCTTCTAAAAGCTCCTTAATGGTGGCTGTATCTGGCAAGCTTTAACCCCTTTCCGATTATAGTTATCTTTTGTAGTTAGTTTAACAGTATAGCATACTGTGTGGCTGGTAACAATATACTGCTGTCTTTCTTCCCACCCTCCCACCCCATAGGGTTAGCACTCCTCTTACAACACCTACTCAAGCACCATACATTGATAAAAATTTGAAAAAGCTTTATTATAGGATTATCAACATAGGTTAGAGGAGAAGCGAGAAGCCAATGATGCAAATTAGGAAAACATATAGCGAGGTAAAGCCTGAGCTGCTTTATGATGAGGTCAGGGACTTTATTCTCAAGCAGGGAGCGATTGTGGGTGAGGCAAAACTGGAAACATACTCCTTACCTAGTGACTCCTCATCATTTATCTCCCGGGGCATATTGACCTTCAACATTCAGGGTGAGCAAGGCGGGGCTGAAAAAGAATGCCTGAGAGTACACATCGTGGGCTCAGCCAGAGGCGAAACGAAGCTGATGCTTGATATCAATGAGGAGCTTTTCCCCAAAGAAAAGGTCTCTGCTTTGCAAAAGGACCTGGACTTTATTTTTGACTCATACGAGGTTAAGCATCGCTGAGAAGCATATAGCTTACCCCGCCGCCTTCCTTAATTTTTAGACAACCCCCGGTTTCGAGCTGACTTTGATATGTGATATAATTTAAGTTGGGGTTGTGGTTAGAAAAATAGTAGCTACCAATCGGAAGGCTTATCACAATTATCATATCGGCGATAGCATAGAAGCCGGCATTGCCCTTACTGGCACAGAGATAAAGTCAATCCGAGCCGGGAGAGTGAGTTTAGGTGATGCCTATGTTAGACCTGAGGCTGGTGAGTTATGGTTGCTGAATGCTCATATAGCTCGCTATGAGGCAAGTAGCTATTTGAGTCATGAACCAAGGCGACCTCGGAAGCTTCTACTGCATCGTAAGCAGATTGATAGTCTTACTCGCAGGGTATTGGAAAGGGGCTTTACTTTGGTTCCACTCAAGTTATATATTAAAGATAGCCTTGCCAAGGTTGAGGTGGCGTTAGCCAAAGGCAAGAAACTTTATGATAAGCGAGAATCCATAGCTCGCCATGAGACAGAAAGAGAGATTGAACGAGCCATAAAAGGGCAGAAGCTTGGAAGGAGGTAGTTTACATTTAACCATCCATAATAAGTGGGGACGCGTGGGTTCGACAGGGGAAGTATGTTGCAGGATTGCAAGCTGAGGTGCCGCTAACCTCATAAAACAAGTGGCAAAAAAATAACTGGCGAACCTGAATTCGCACTCGCAGCCTAATTAGATAGGTTGCACATCCATCCAACCTTTCCTCAATGGGTTGGGATTGGGTGCCGAAAAGTTGGGGTGCCACCATCCCGACGTCGATAAGGGTGGTGAAAGAATCATCGACTGGCTTGGCTAAACTCGGTCAGCAGAGGCTAGCCAGGCGAGATTAAATAGCTGACTAAGCTTGTAGTATATTCTGGGCAGCTTCTTCTGGACGGGGAGTTCGACTCTCCCCCGTCTCCACCAGGAATTTCTGAGGCGCCGGCTTTACAAGGTTGGCGCTTTTTCTTCGGGCAAGCCCGTCTGCAAGGTGATATAATGGTAGCCGTTAGGATTACACAGAGGCTCGATGGTAGAAGTCAAGACGTCTATAACCGTCAAACAGGTGCTTGCCCTGTTAAAGCGGGAGTACGGCGTCCCTGAATGGAAACCCGACCATACCCCGATTTCTGTCCTAGTCCAGACTATTCTCTCTCAGAATACCTCAGACATAAATTCAACAAGAGCTTTTGAATCACTGCTTGCTTCTTTCAGTAGCTGGGAAAGTGTAGCCAATGCCGATATTGATGCCATTGAACAAGCCATTAGGTGCGGCGGGCTGGGTGGGGTGAAGGCAAGGTGCATCAAACAGGTTCTAAGGGAAATAGAGCGGAAAAGAGACAAACTTGAGCTTGATTTCCTGAGTCGGCTTCCCTTGTCTCAAGCCAGGGATTGGCTCGAGCAATTGCCTGGGGTAGGAGTGAAGACGGCAAGCTGTGTATTGCTTTTCTCGTTGGGGATGCCAGCCCTTCCTGTGGATACACATATCTTGCGGGTGGCTAAGCGATTGGGGCTAATCAACCCCGACCAATCGGCGGTCAAAGCACATCAGCTATTGGGAAGGCTGGTTCCATCGCAAGATATCTATCAATTTCACATCCTGATGATAGAGCATGGAAGGACAACGTGTCAGGCACGCCGCCCCCTTTGCCAGGGTTGTGTCCTGAAGGAGTTATGCCCTAGCTACACTTAGCCCTTGAGACTCCATTAGCTGTTATATACCTGACAGGCAATTATCACTACATTACAGTTGGATTTTTAATGAAATCTAAACGCCAATTTTATGGGTAATTAATTGCCATAGCCTAAGATTAAAGCGTGAATATAGGCAACTCAGTTAAGATAAAGCGACCAAAGACGGAGAACAACAATGATTGAAAGTGTTATTAGATGCCCAAATGATATGGTTATAGTATTTGATGAGGATGAGGAACAAATCCCTCAGTATCAGGGGCGATACGGAGAAGTAAAGAGACGCATCTTGGAGGACGCCCCGCCCGGGGCGGTGTTTGGTCACTGGTTTGATTTTGAGACTGATATAAGAACAGTTCCACGGGAAGAATGGTAAGCAAATCCGTTTCTGCCTAGAGCTTACCTCTAACATTCAAGCCTCATTTTCTTTATGCCCTTTCCCTTCATTAAGCTATATTTGCTATGATGCCTATTGGCATCTTTTTGGCATTTATGATACAATTAGCATAAAATCCTTTATGTTTTTCAGAAGAATGGGGGGGTGATGAGGACGCCTAACAAAGGAAATAGAGCAGGAAAAGGCAGAGATTCAAACAGCATACCCCCGTTGCTGGAGCAAGGAGTAAGCATAATTTTGATGGACTATGTAGTTAAGTATCAGAACCGGTTGCTGATTGAAAGGTTCGGAGATTTGAAGGGTAAGCTATGTTATGAGGGATATTATGGGCGTAAAAAACCATGTGAGATTTGTGCCCTCGGGCGAGCTATTGAGAGTGGTAGAAGTGAGGTCCACGAGGTAAAAACAAAGGATGGCAGGGTATATGAGTTTCAATTCATCCCTTTCACAGATGCCAGTGGTGTGACGAAGGCTGTTGAGGTGACCACCGACATCGGCGAGCGTAAAAATGCGGAAGAGGCGCTACGAGTTGCTAGCGACGAGCTAAGGGAGGTGCGGGGTGAGCTGATTCGTGCCGAAAAGCTGGCAGCGATAGGGCAACTGGCGAGTGGGGTTGGACATGAGCTCAGGAATCCCCTAGGAGCCATCAGGAACGCCGTTTTCTATGTGAGAAGAAGGATAGCCAAGAGTGCCCTGCCGGCTACCGAACCCAAAGTGCTGGAATTTCTCGATATCATAGATGGGGAGGTTAATAGTGCCAACAAGGTCATAAACGACCTTCTCGGCTTCTCTCGGATAGCTAAACCAACTGTCTCATCGGTTAATATAGGCGGAATAATTGAGGATGCCCTCAAGCATGTTCCCATGCCGGAGAATGTTGAGCTGACCAGGGATGTAGACTCTAGCCTGCCTATGGTGATGGTGGACGCAGAACAGGTTCGGCAGGTGTTTGTCAATATAATCCTCAACGCTGTTCAAGCTATGCCCGAAGATGGGCGCCTGGGCATTATAGTTAAAAGCAAAGGCGAATTTGTGGAGGTGAAGTTTACTGACACTGGCGGTGGCATCCCTGAATCTGCCATAAACAAAATTTTCGACCCATTATTTACTACAAAAGCCAAGGGCATCGGACTGGGGCTACCGATGTGCAAAAGCACCATTGAAAGGCATGGCGGAGGCATCGGGGTAGAAAGCAAGGAGGGCGAGGGAACTACATTTACCGTCTCACTGCCTACCCAGGCGGTCTAAATGAGTTTGTATCTAGTAAGAAGGGGAGATAATGAAAACCAACATCCTAGTGGTTGATGACCTCAAGAGCGTTCGGATGACTTTAGGTAGAGTATTGGAGGATGAGGGGCACAATGTAGTCCTGGCTGAGGATGGTTATCAAGCCATTGAGGCAGCAAAGCAAACTTCCTTTGACATCATCTTTATGGATATAAAGATGCCAGGGATAAACGGAGTGCAGACCTTCCGCGAGGTTAAAAAAATCAATCCTCAGGCAGCCGTCATAATGATGACCGCCTATTCTGTCGAGGACCTGGTAAGGGAAGCCCTGGAGGAGGGTGCTTATGCTGTGGTTTACAAGCCATTTGATATCGAGAATATAGTGAGCATCATTGAGTCTGCCCTTCGCAAAACCCTGATTTTGATAGTAGATGACAGGTTTGCTGACCGTGAAACCCTTAAGGCTATCCTGGAGGAGAGAGGATATAGTGTGGTTACTGCTAGCAGTGGTGCTGAAGCGCTGGCGAGAGTCAAAGAAAAACGCTTTGACATCATATTTTTGGATGTCAGACTACCAGATATAGATGGGGCGCAACTCTTTGAGCAGGTGGAGGATATCGACCCCGAGGTGGCTGTGATTATGATGACCGGTTATTCTGAGGAGGAGTCGGTGAAGAGGGCAATATCCCAGGGGGCTTACACCTGCATTTATAAACCGTTTAATATAGATAAGATACTGGCATTGGTCGGTGAGATTTCCCAGCGAAGGAGAAGGTAGATATGTCTCATCCGTCAAACATCCTGGTAATAGATGATGAGGTTGCCACCTTAAGGACCTTATCAGCGGGACTGCAAGACATGGGGCATAGGGTGACCACTGCTGCCACGGGACGAGAGGCACTGGCACTGCTCAGGAAGCAGCCCTTCAATATTGTCATTGCTGACATGAAATTGCCTGACATCGGCGGTCTGGAAATACTGGAAACGACAAAGGAACTTAATCCAGAGGTAGCGGTAATTATGATAACCAGCCGTGCCAGTATTGAAATGGCGGCGGAGGCAATTAACGAAGGCGCCTATGCCTACATACTCAAGCCTGGGGCTATGAGTGAGCTAGCGACCATAATCAATTATGCTTTGAGAGAGCAAAGGCTATTGATTGAGAACCGGAAGTTGGTGGAGAGCCTGCAACGCTCCAACAAAAGTCTGGAGGAGGTCAATAGGGCACTGGAGTGGGCAAGCCATGCGAAATCAGATTTTATGGCAAAAATGAGCCACGAGTTGCGCACCCCGCTCAATGTCATCATCGGCTTCTCTGAACTCATGTTGGACCAGATGCCCGGTGAGGTCAATGAGGAGCAGAGGCAATGCCTTGGCGATATTTTGACCAGTGGTCAGCACCTGCTGGGCTTAATCAATGACGTCCTTGACCTGTCCAAGATAGAATCGGGCAAGGTGGAACTCAGGCTGAGAAATATAGCTTTAGGTGATGTATTACAATCGTTGAGGAACACTATGATGCCTATGCTCACCCCAAGAAAGCAAAGCCTTGATATTGAAGTAGAAGAAGGGCTCCCCCGTGTTCGTGCTAATGAAGCTAAGGTAAGGCAGGTGCTTTTCAACTTGGTTAGCAATTCAGCTAAGTTTACCTCGGATGGAGGTAAGCTAAAAATCGTGGCTGCTATGAAGGGCAATTGGTGTCAGGTCAGCGTGGTTGATGATGGCATTGGCATCAAGAAGAAAGACCAAGAACGGATATTTGAGCCTTTTTACCAGATAGACAGTTCAATAGCCGGGGAGAAGCAGGGAACCGGGCTAGGGTTGGCACTAGTCAAGCAAATTGTGGAACAGCACGGTGGTCAAATTTGGGTAGAGAGTGAGCATGGAAAGGGCAGTCGGTTTATCTTTACTCTACCCCTGTTAACAGAGGATGAGCCATATCCTGGGGGGAACAGGCGCTGAAAGAGAAAATCCTTGTAGTTGATGATGACCCTGCCTTTGTTAGACTGGTTGAGCAGGTTCTTACTCAAAAGGGATATGAAGTGCTCAACGCCAATAGCGGGGAGGAAGGGCTGCGGCTTTTATTTGCCCACAGACCAGATATGGTGCTCCTGGATGTGGTGATGCCCAGAATGGATGGCTGGCAGACCTGTAGCCGCATCCGTGATATCTCTGATATCCCTATCATTATGCTCACTGCTCATGAGAAGGCTGAGGAAGATGTAGTGCGTGGGCTTGACTGTGGGGCTGATGAGTATCTTATGAAACCGGTTGGGAGTAGGGAGCTGGTGGCAAGGGTGCGGGCAGTAATGCGACGTGCCGAGTTGCCCTCTTCCCAGGAGGAGGGGAGGGGGATTACCTTTAGTGATGACTTCTTGACGGTGGATATTGCCGAGCGGGAGGTTATGGTAAATGGAGAGCGGGTGAGACTGACTCCAATAGAGTTTCGCCTGCTTGCCCTACTGATGCAGAATGCCGGCCACATTCTCACCCACAAACAACTGCTGGAAAGGGTGTGGGGCTGGGAATACATCGATGACCTGGATTATGTGCGCATCTATATCTGGCATCTGCGTCAGAAGATAGAGCCAGACCCCACTCAACCCAGGTATATTATTACTGAGCCGGGGGTTGGCTACTACTTCCGCAAAGCCAACTGACCCGCTTTAGGCAAATCTCTTTTCTATAACATTGCCCCCTCCTTGTTTTTAGCTTGTCTCTCTTCCCATCTCTCCCCCCGTTTTTAACATAGTTCTTTTTCCCACCCACCCGCCCTATAGAGGCTAGTGTCCCCAATCCCTCGCTTTTGTTGGGGGTGGGTTGCTAAGTAAATGTCTAAGGGGGTGAGGTGCAAAAAGTTGAGGTGCCACTAAAGTACTAAAACGAGTACAATAACTTGTGCTTATTCTGTGGCAATAGTAGAATACATCCAGCATGATGGGAGGGGGAGTCTCTTGTTCAGGGTTGAGGTCTCAGTAAAGTCTGGTTTCCCAGACCCACGGGGAGAGGCACTGCAAAAGGATATCCGTGACCTTGGCATCGCCACTGCTGAGCAGGTCAGGGTCAGCGATATATATCTGCTGGAAGGGAAACTGAGCCAGAAAGAGGCGAACATAATCTGCCGGGAGCTGCTGGCTGACCCCGTAGTTGAAGAGTATTCAATCGGAGAAGCGCCTCTCGTTGCCACCAGAGATGAAAATTCTCATGCCGTTGAGGTTGCCTATAATCCCGGCGTGATGGACCCGGTGGAGGAGAGTGTCAGCAAAGGTATCCTTGACCTGGGCATAACCACTGTTGAGTCGGTAAAGACAGCCAAGAGATATTATCTATGGGGCAAGCTTTCAACAGGCGATATTGACCTTATCTCTAGTAAGCTGCTGGTTAACAGCGTAATCCAGCATGCGGTCACCGGTCGGGAAAGAGTATTGCTACCCTCAGCAGCATATAGGTTCTCCTTGGAAGAGGTTGATTTATTGAGCCTGGATGATGATGGGTTAACCAGGCTGTGCCAGGACAAACTTTGGTTAATTCCAAATGAGTTAAAGCATATCCAAAGCTACTTCTCCAGCTTAGGTCGCAACCCCACCGATGTTGAGCTTGAAACTCTGGCGCAGACATGGTCGGAGCATTGCAAGCATAAGACATTCAAGTCCAAGATAAGGCTGGGCGA
>DAOWJM010000101.1 GCA_030640325.1 Dehalococcoidia bacterium
GCAGGCGGTGGCTCAAGCCATGTCAGCGCCAAGTGTGAACCTGGTCGGCTTGCACTTTCACATAGGTTCTCTCATTTATGACATCGAGCCATATCAGCAGGCTATTGATTTTATACTCGGCTTTGCTGCTGAGATGAAGCAAAAAAATGGTTTCCAGCTCAGGGAACTGAATGTTGGTGGTGGCTTTGCTATTCAGTATGCCGTGGATTCTCCAGCCCCACCCATTTCCGCCTATGCTGAGGCGATAACATCCGAGGTTACTAGTAAATGCCAGGAGCTAGGTCTGGCGTTACCGCGGCTGGTGGTTGAGCCGGGGAGGGCGATAGTGGGACAGGCTGGAGTGGCGTTATACCGGGCGGGGGTGGTGAAGGACATACCCGGTGTCAGGTGCTATGTCTCGGTAGATGGTGGTATGGCCGACAATATCCGCCCTGCCCTTTATGGGGCTAAGCATGAGGCAGTGGTAGCCAATAGGATGTCGGAGAGGGAGACGGGCGAGGTTACTATTGCTGGCAAGTTTTGTGAATCCGGGGATATACTGATTGAGAATATCGCTTTGCCCCCGGTTTCAGCCGGTGATATTATAGCTATACCTGATTGTGGTGCCTATTGCTTGTCGCAGGCGAGCAACTATAACGCCTCGCTCAAGCCAGCCATTGTTTTGGTTAAGGAAGGCAGGGCACGACTTATTCGGCGACGTGAGACCTTGGAAGACCTAACCAGATGTGATTTAATTTAAGGGGATTTCGGTATGTGGCAGGTAGTTGGGCAATCTAGGGCAGTCACCTTGTTCCAGCGTAACTTGGAGCGAGGGTCTATAGCTCATGCCTATCTTCTGGTTGGTCCCCCTCATGTGGGTAAGATGACCCTGGCTTTAGACCTGGCTCGGGCGTTGAACTGTGAGGCGGTTGAGCCTCCCTGTGGTTTATGTGACGCCTGTCAGAAAATAGCTTCGGGCAAGCATGCTGATGTCCAGATTATAGGCTTGAACTCTAGCGGGAATTCAACTGATGCTAAGCCTCGTACCGAAATCAGCATCGACCAGGTCAGAGAGATGCAGCATTCATCCAGCCTACCGCCCTTTGAGGGTAGGTATAAGGTGTTTATTATTGATGGGGCTGAGCTCATGTCAAATGAAGCAGCTAACTGCCTGCTTAAGACCTTGGAAGAGCCTGCGGGTGGTGTAATCTTTATTCTGCTGACCACCAATGACGCAATTCTGCCCGCCACCGTGGTTTCTCGCTGTCAGCGACTGGAGTTACGCCCTCTGGCGACCTCACAAGTAGAGGCTGTCCTTAATGAACGCCGGGGCGTTGAGCCGCAAAAGGCTGAGCTTCTGGCTAGGCTTTGTCATGGCTGTCTGGGTTGGGCATTATCGGCTGCTGTTGATGATAGTTTGCTTCAGCGGCGTGCTGAGAGGATAGACAGATTGCTTGATATCACCAACGGTGACTATGAGGAGCGTTTTGATTATGTTTCCCAGCTGGCGGCTCAGTTCAGTCAAAGCCGGGGCTTGGTTCAGGAGGTATTGGATTTGTGGCTTGACTGGTGGCGTGACCTGTTGTTGGTTAAGCTCGGCTGCAATGATACCATCACCAACATCGACCAGGAAGCCATGCTGGTTGACATGGGCAGAGGTTATAATCTGGCTCAGATAAAGTCTTTTATCAATAGTATTCAGGCGGCTGGGGAGCAGCTCGGACAGAATGCTAACCCGCGGCTGGTGCTGGAGGTGCTGATGCTCAGTATACCGGGAAGGAGTGGTGTATAGACTATGGCTGAGATTGTTGGCATACGTTTCAAAAGAGCCGGTAGGGTATATTACTTTGCCCCGGCAGGTATCGACCTGGAGGTAAATGACTATGTAGTGGTCAAGACAACTCGTGGTCTGGAGCTGGGGAGGGTGGTCATTTCTCCCGCCCAGGTTTTGGCCAGTGAGGTGACTGAGCAGTTGAAACCGGTAGTGCGCAAGGCAGAGCCAGAGGATATCGAGCGTGCTCAGGCGTTTGAAGACAAGGAAGGAGAGGCTCTGGCTGAGTGTGGTAAGCTGATAGCTAAGTTAGAGCTACCTATGAAACTGCTATCCGCTGAATATAATCTTGATGGCAGTCGGCTTACCTTTTTCTTCAGCGCTACTGAGAGGGTTGATTTCCGTGAGCTGGTTCGGGAGTTAA
>DAOWJM010000084.1 GCA_030640325.1 Dehalococcoidia bacterium
GTCATGATGCCGGTGTAGCTAAGAAACTGGTGCAGCGGGGGGTGCTCAAGATGGCTGGAGAAGGAGCACTGTGGATTGATAAATCGGAGGATGCTGTGGTAGAGCGCACTGGCGAGGTCTATCCCGGATTAATTGTCACTGGTATGGCGGTTGCCAATGTTTATGGGCTACCCCGCATGGGTCCTACCTTTGGTGGGATGCTTCTCTCAGGAAAACGAGCGGCTGAGGTTGCCATAGAGATTGTGCGAAGGTCAGCGGTTCCCTAGGCTAAAGCGCTGATTTAATAATAATGGGGAAGGAGGACCAAATGGAGGATAGCGATAAGTTCAAGTTGACTACCAGAAGGGTTATCGCCTGGGGGCTTGGTGGGGTAGCAACACTAGCCCTTGCCTTTGTTGTTGTCTGGAGCCAAATATGCCCTGGGGAAAGCAATGAGATGGCTAGTACTGCTACAGGTGGATTGATTGCCATTGTAAGCGGTATTATAGGCTTCTATTTCAGCAAAAAGGTAAGGGGAGGAATAAAAAGGGCGAGCAAAAATGGGTGGCGGTTTTAATCTAGGTAAGATATTTGGCATCCAGTTCAGGCTGCATTATACCTGGTTCATAATATTTGTTCTCCTAATCGTCTCGCTATCGTGGCAGCTTTTCCCCCTCTACTATCCTGGTTGGAATCGCCTGCTTTATTGGGTCGTGGGCACCATCGCCACCCTGCTATTTTTCATCTCCCTGGTTGCCCATGAGCTAGCCCACAGCCTTGTAGGCAGGGTAAATAACATCCCGGTAAAAAGCATAACCCTGTTTATCTTTGGCGGTATGGCTCAGATGACTAGGGAAGCAACCAAAGCCAGTGCTGAGTTAAAAATGGCTGCCGCTGGACCTGCCTGCAGTCTGGCAATTGGCGGAATGTTTGCCCTGCTCTGGATGCTAACACGAGGCGTAATTGAACCGGTAGCTGCTATGGCTTATTGGCTGGCTCAGATAAATGTTCTTCTAGCTGTGTTCAACCTGATTCCAGGTTTCCCTCTAGACGGTGGTCGTGTCTTCCGTTCTTTAATGTGGCACTTTACCGGCAACTACAAGCGCTCTACACGAATTGCCACCCGAGTGGGGCAAGGCGTAGCCTATAGCTTTATTTTGGGCGGTATTTTGATAATGTTCCTCCTTCATGAGTGGCTAGGCGGTCTATGGCTAGCCTTTATCGGCTGGTTCCTGCAAAATGCCGCTTCAATTAGCTATCGTCAGGTTCAATGGCGTGAAGCCCTCCACGAGTTCACCGCTTCACAGGTGATGATTTCCGACTATATGGTAATCCCGCCAAATGTTACCGTTGACGAGCTGGTTCAGGGATATGTCTTGCCCAAGGGGCATCGCTTTTTCCTGGTAACTGATGAAGGCGGGGTTAGAGGGATTTTGACATTGCATAATATTAAATCCGTTTCCCAGTCAAACTGGGCTATGACCCAAGTAGAGAAGATAATGCTCCCCGTTGACCAGCTAAAGGTAGTCCGTCCTGAACAGGATGCCCTGAGCATAATGGAGCAGATGGACGAGAATGATATAAACCAGATGCCCGTGGTAAGTGAGGGCAGGGTTATCGGGCTGATTACCCGTGATAACCTGATAAGGTTTCTCCGCACCCGCTCTGAGCTGGGGATGTAGACGGTGAAATTGCATGATGTAATAGTTATAGGCGGCGGACCGGTGGGTAGCTATGTTGCCTACAAGCTGGCTGGAATGGGGCATGGGGTAGTGGTGCTGGAGCAGCATAAGCAGCCCGGGGAACAGGTTTGCTGCACTGGGATTATAAGCCAGAAGTGTATTACTTCCTTTGCCATTGATGAAAATGTTATTTTGAGGCAGACAAACAGTGCCAAGCTTTTTTCGCCCTCGGGGAGGTTGATTAGGCTTTGGCGTGAGGAAACCCAGGCCTGCATTGTAGACCGGGCAGCCCTTGATGTGGCTATGGCTAGCAGGGCTCAAGGTAAGGGGGCAAAATACTTATCAAATAGCCTAGTCAGGAATTTACAGGTTGGAGATGATAGGGTTAGGGTTGAGGCAGTTCGCCAAGGCGAAAGGCTAAACCTTGAGGCAAGAGCAGCAGTTATTGCCGCTGGCTTTGGCTCAACATTGGTTGAAAGGCTGGGTTTAGGTAGAGTTGGCGATTTTGTTATCGGAGCCCAGGCTGAGGTAGAAACAATTGGAATTGATGAAATGGAGGTCTACTTTGGACGGGAGATAGCTCCTGGTTTCTTTGCCTGGCTAGTGCCAACGTTGCCCCTCAGGGCTCTGGTGGGGTTGCTGTCCCGTCATAGCCCAGAGCTTTATCTGAGAAGGTTAATGTCATCCCTACAGGCTCAGGGGAAAATAGCTTGGGATAAGGCTGAGCTACGCTATGGAGGGATTTCACTAAAGCCATTAGCCAGAACCTATGGTGAGAGGTTGCTGGTGGTAGGGGATGCAGCAGGGCAAGTGAAGCCAACCACCGGCGGTGGCATCTACTATGGTTTGCTTTGTGCCGATATAGCAGCTGATACTTTACACCGGGCGCTGAAAGGTGATAACCTTTCAGCCAAGACTCTGGCTAACTATGAGCGCGGGTGGCGAAAGGAACTGGGGCGAGAGCTGGAGATTGGCTACTACGCCCGAAAATTTTATGAGCGTCTGAGTGACAAGCAGGTTGATAGGATATTCAACATAATAAAATCCCATGGCATTGACCAAGCCTTACTCCAGGCAGAGGATTTGTCCTTTGACTGGCATGGCGAGGCGGTAATGAGGTTAATAGGACACCGGGTTGTATCTAAAGCCCTGCGGGCGATGAAGGCTCCTTTCTCATTCAGGAGGCAGGGATGAATAGTAGCAGCAAGAATCCAAGCCTAGGTGAGGCAGCCAGTAGTTTTCTCGCTAGCCTACCACCCAAAGAAGGAGAAACAAGCCAGCAGGCGGTATATGGATTTGTTCGCTGGTATGGTTGGGAGCGCCTCTTCGCTGGACTTACTGCCCAAGAGGTGGCTAACTATGCTGAGCAATTATCACTATCACATGCCAACTATTTGAACAATCTTGAGCTAATACAAGCCTTTTTGGTTTATGCCAAGAAGCAAGGCTGGAGCAAGACCAACCTGGCTGCTCACCTCAAGACCAAGAAGGCGAAAGCTAGATTACCCTCCTCAGCAAGACAGAATTTGCCACCGGCTACCTCTTTAACTCGACAAGGGTATGCTGAACTGAAAGCTGAGCTCGCAGACCTTAAGAGCAGGCGGTCTCAGGCTATCGATGAGATGCGCAGGGCTGCAGCAGATAAGGACTTCCGTGAAAATGCACCTCTGGAGGCAGCTAGGGAAGCACGGGGGCACTTGGAGGGGCGGATTAGAGAGCTAGAAGAGGCTCTGAAATCAGCAACTATCATTGATGAAACACAAAAGGTCGCTCTTAAGGTAAGTATGGGTGATAGTATTGTCCTGCGTGACGAAGTTTCCGGCGAGGAGCTGCGCTATACGATAGTCAGTCCCAGGGAGGTAGACCCAATCAAGGGCAAGATTTCCAGCAATTCGCCCATAGGCAAAGCCATTATCGGTCGAGCCCAGGGAGAGACAGTGGAGATAACAGCACCAGTGGGCAAGCTGCGCTATCAGCTCGTGCAGATTGAGCGTTAGCCGGCACATACCAACCTGGAAGGATTAGAGGAGAGATGTTTCTGTTTACACCTTGCGCAGTGCTGGCACAATTCTGCAAAAAGGAGGAGATGAGAGATGGCAGGACCTCTAGATGGGATTAGGGTAGTGGAAATAACCATGTTTCAGCAAGGACCTGTTGCTGGAATGCTATTGGGAGATTTGGGTGCCGATGTGATTAAGGTAGAGCCTAAGACTGGAGACCCAGCAAGAGGAATGATGAAAATTATCGGGGTCATGACTGGTTTAAAGGGTCGAAACTACTACTTTGAAAATAATAATCGCAACAAGAGGAGCATTGCTCTAGATTTAAGAAAGAGAAGTGAGCTGGAGGTATTTTTTAAACTGATTGATAGGGCTGATGTTTTTTTAAATAATTTAAGCATAGGTGCCCCGCATAGGATGGGCATTAACTATGAGGTGCTATCAGCTAGAAATCCACGGCTCATCTACGCTCAGGCCTCTGGCTGGGGGCGGAAGGGGCCTAACGCTGAGGAACTTTCCTTTGACCGTACCGGTTTAGCTAGGACTGGCTTGATGATGCTATGTGGCGAGCGAGGCAACCCACCGCAACCTATTACTCCCGGATTGGGCGATGAACTTGGCGGGATGACATGTGCCTGGGCTGTATGTACAGCTCTTTACGCTAGAGAAAGGACTGGTAAAGGGCAACTAGTGGATACCTCATTAATGGGTAGTCTGATGGCGATGGAGGCTCTAGCCTTGGCTGCTCCCGCTATTCTCGGTCAGGAGTTCCCTAGGGAGATCAGGGCTGAAGCCGGTAATCCCTTGGAGAATTTCTATAGGTGTCGCGATGATAAATGGATTGTAATACATCACCTGCAGCCGGATAGGTACTGGCCCAATGTCTGTAAGGCGCTGGGCATCTCAGAGCTGGAGAACGACCCTAGGTTCAATAGTATAGAAGCTAGAGGTAAGAATGCCAAAGAACTCATAGCTATCCTGGATAAAAGGTTTGCCACCAAGACAAGGGATGAATGGATAGAAATTTTCAAGCAGGCGGGTGTAATCTATGCTCCTATTCAAACAGCCACCGAGGTGGTTAATGACCCGCAGGCTGAAGCTAATGAGTATATTACCTGGTTTGACCACCCGGTTTGGGGTAAGACGAAGATGATTGGTTTCCCATGGATGTTTCATGAAACCCCAGCCTCAGTGAGGCGCGAAGCCCCGGAGTTTGGACAGCACACTGAAGAGATATTACTGGAGTTGGGTTATACTTGGGATGATATTGCTAAGTTGAAGGAGGAAGAAGCAATCTAAAGCTGCGCTTGCAAGATGGGGGTTAACAAAGACGGAATGCTAATGACGATACAGCGGGGGTACAGCGAGGGTTAGTTGAAATGCGAAGGAGTAGGTCTATGAAATTTGAAACAATTATTTGGGAAAAAAGAGACGATGTTGCCGTCATCACATTGAACAGACCCAGAGTGCTTAATGCACAAAATGAGCAGCTGATTCAAGAGTTCCACAGCGCGCTTAGGGCTGCTGCTACCGACACAGAAGTGAGAGTCGTTATAGTCAAGGGAGAAGGAAAAGCCTTCTGCTCGGGTTATGATATATCATCAGGGCATCTAGGAGATGCGTTGACTGCTGAGCGCATGCAGGAAACTACCAGATTGATGCTCAGGATAGGCAAACCAACGATAGCCGCCATTCAAGGATATTGTCTTGGTGGGGGGTGTGAATGGGCTATGAATTTTGACCTTAGAATAGCTGCTAGTGACGCCAAGTTTGGATTTCCCGAAGCCAAGATAGGGGCAACAATAACCAATGCTGGAACCAAGTTGCTACCACTTTTGGTAGGCCTAGGCAGAGCTAGTGAACTTATCCTTACTAGTAGGATAATAGATGCTAACACGGCTGAGCAGTGGGGGTTGGTGAACAAGGTAGTTTCTCTGGAGAAACTGGATGCGGAAGCGATGGAGATAGCTCAGAAAATCAAGAGCAACAATACCCTTGCAGTTTACCTTAACAGATTAGGTTTGTGGCATGGAATATCCTCTACCACCGAACAGGTGCTGGATTTCGAATTAATGCAGGCAATAATAACCTCGCAAGCCCCGACGACCTTGCCACATAAGAGAAAAAAGGATAAGCGGGGCGACTAAGAAAATAGGTTGGGGGACAAATATGGCACTCTCTGGGATAAAGGTTCTGGAGTTAGGTATATGGATCGCTGCACCATCAGCTAGCGCTATCCTTGGTGACTGGGGGGCTGAAATAATAAAAATAGAGAACCCCGATGGTGGCGACCCAGTTAGAGGGATACTTCATAGCGGTGGGGTATTCCTAGGGGCCGATTTTAACCAGCAATGGGAACTGGTTAACCGTAACAAAAAGAGTTTAGCCCTAGATATCACCAAGGATGAGGGTAAGGAGGTTATTTATAAAATAGTGCCCAGTGTGGATGTCTTCATTTCAAATCTTAGGCCAAGTACCTTAGCTAGACTAGGTTATGACTATGATACTTTATCTAATCTCAATCCACGTCTTATCTATTGCTTAATTACCGGTTATGGCGCTGTCGGTCCTGGGAAAGATTGGCCCGCTATGGATGAGACCGCCTATTGGGCAAGTTCAGGTATAATGTCAATCTTGGGTGAACCCGATAGCCCGCCCCCGATGCTACATGGTGCTATAGGAGATTTAACCACTGGAATGTTTGCTGCCGGTGGCGTAGCCTTAGCTCTTTACCATCGGGAACGAACTGGCAAAGGCCAGAGGGTCGACTTGTCCCTACTAGGCAGCGGTGCTTGGACAGTTGCCTTCGACCTACAGACGGCTCTTTATTACAACTACGATTCGCCAAGGGAATCTAGAAAGGACAAGGTGAACCCGCTATTTAATAGCTACCAGACAAAAGACAAGAGATGGATCATGCTAGCTATGCCTCAGTCAGATTTATATTGGCCCAGATTCTGTCAAGCCATAGGCAGAACAGATTTGGAGGCTGACCCACGATTCAATAGCCATGAACGAAGGCTAGAGAACAGCAAGTTGCTGACATCAATACTAGATGAGGTTATGGCTACCAGAACCTTAACTGAACTGACTGAGAAGTTTAGTGAGGCTGACCTAGTTTGGTCTCCAGCTCAAACCTTAACTGAGGTTGCTAATGACCCAAACATGATTAGAAACGAATATGTAGTTGAGTATCAGCATCCTTCAAGGGGTAAAGTCAGGGGAATTTCAAGCCCGGTTAAGCTCAGCGAAAAACCTGCTAGTATAAGAAGTCCCGCGCCAGAGCTTGGTCAACACACTGAAGAAATCCTATTAGAACTTGGCTACAATTGGGGCCAAATTCAGAGGTTAAAAGATAATAACGTAATACCTTAGACCAATTCACACAGCTATCTCTATGGCTACCAAATCTTGTAATGGGGCATATTTTTCCTTAGTAATTCGGGCATGAGGAGGAATCTATGAATATAAGACCTGCTGTAAGACAGCTAGCGAGAAAATCTTACGAGGCAGAATCAGAGCCACCAAGAGAGAATATCTTGGACTGTGCCCTGGGGAGGAACTCCTTTGGAACTTCAGAGAAGGTGGTGGAATTGGCTAAGCACTACGACTGGTCTGATTTACGGCATCACCCTGATACCAGCTATAAGGATTTAAAACAGGAAATCTGCAAATTTTGGTCTGATTATGCCGATTTAAAGGTAGCCAATGTCAAGGTTGCCAATGGTTCTTGCGTGGTTCTATCAAGGCTTAATAAGCTTTTCATAGAGCCAGGGGTTAAAGTGCTGGGTTATATGCCTCAATTCAAGGAGTACATGCTTGAAGTCGCAGTACTGGGCGGAAATTATGAAGCGGTTCCCTTGAACCCCCAAGAAGGCTTCAAGTTCAATACGGATAGGCTTCTTGGCAGAATAAAGCCGGATTACTGCATAGTTTATATTGATAATCCCAATAATCCCACCGGACAGTTCATTAGTCTGAGCGAGATTAGGACAATCGTCAAGGAGGCGGCAAGGAAGGACACCATAGTTATAATTGATGAGGCTTATGGTGACTATGTGGAGGAGAAGCACTCTGCGGTTAATCTAATTAATAAATACAAGAATTTAGTGGTGACACGCACCTTCACCAAGGGTTATGGTATTGGTCGATTCAGAGTAGGCTATGCCATTTTATCAACTGAATTGGGCGACTACTATAATAGAATTGAACTTCCCTTCTCCGTCTCTACAATGGGTGCAGCCTTAGCCAGAGAGGCTATTCTAGACCAGGATTTTATTCTCAACCTGAGGCAACAGGTTAAAGATGAGAAGGAGAAGCTGACCAAAGAACTGAGCCAAAGAGGTTATCTTATCGGTGAAACTTGTGAGTATTGCCCGCTATTCATCCTGGGGCATAAGGATAAGAATGTTGACTTAAAGGGGGAACTACTAAGTAAAGGCATTCTGACTACATCAGGAACTGACTGGGAAAACTTGGGCAAGAATTATGTCAGGGTTAATACCCATCCCGGAGCTGAAGATTTCCTCGCCCGGCTGGAGAGGAGAAGGTGAGAGGCCTCCCTAATCTGGGTCGGATTTTCGGGGTTAGCCTACGGTTACATTATACCTGGGCTATGGCTTTTGTCTTGATAACAGCAATGGTGGTGACTCAGTTCCCCGAGGCTTACCCCTTATGGCAAAGGATAACTCTTGGGATAGCCGCCAGCTTGCTTTTTTTCATATCTGTAAGTGTTCGTGAATTTGTTATCAGTCTTACGGCTATCAGTAGAGGTATCCCGGTGAAGAGTATTACTTTATTTGTCTTCGGCGGAGTGTCTCAGGTAACTAAAGAAGCCACTCGCCCTATTCTTGAGCTGTTGTTGGCTGCGGCTGGACTTTTGTCCAGCCTGGTAATAGCCGGAGTGTTTTACGGGATTTATGCTGTATTGGTGAACGCTGGCAGTATTGTGATTGCTGGACTCATCCAATGGTTAGCTTTTATTTATTTCATGCTGTTTTTATTCCATTTTATTCCTGGTTTCCCTCTAGATGGAGGCAGGGCCTTGCGGGCACTGCTATGGAAAGTGACTGACGATTATGAGCAGGCAACACGTATTGCTAGCTGGGCTGGATGGGGTATTGGCTTACTCTGTATTGTTGGTGGGATTCTGTTACTGATTGTCGGACGTCAATGGTTTGTCGGACTAGTGCTGACTGGCATGGGGTGGGTTTTGCAGACCGCAGCAGCACAGAGTCGTCGTCAGGCGGTACTGCATGAAGCTCTTCAAAGCATTATAGCTCAGGATCTAATGACTAAGGAATATCCTCTTATCACCCCCCAGTTCAGCCTTGGTCAATTAGTCCGGGATTACATTACAGTTACCGGGCGGCGCTACTTTGTCGTAGTTGACGGTGTTAAACTGCTAGGGATTGTGACTATGCGTAATGTAAAATCAATACCTAAAAAGCGTTGGGACTCTACCCACATAGGTGAAATTATGACACCCGCTAGTGAGCTTAAGGCTGCTCATCCACAACAACCAGCAGCAAGCCTGCTTGAGCAAATGGATGAGTTGGGAATCGACCACATGCCAGTGTTAGAGGAGGATAAAGTAATTGGCATTGTAGCTCGTGATAGCCTAATTCATTTGGCTAAGACCCGAGCCAAGCTTGGAATATAATCGCTGCCCAGCCTAATTACAGCAATCTTCCCGTCCAGCGATAAGTTGTTGACTGCCTTGAGTAGTTACCAATAACGCCTGTCCAGAAATTTCGTCAATAACCTTCCTTTGTCGGATTTCCTTAGAGTAGGCTCTCCATTCAGCTTTGAACCATCGGAAGGGGCTTTCTGCCTGCGACCATATTCGCAACCTCAAGTCACGGGGGTCATCAGTTACCCACGACACGCGTGTAATGCTGGTAAGGGGTGTACCGGTGACTATCTCAACCTCATAACGGTCGCGCTTAATCCCCATGGTCAATAACCCCTGCCGATAAATACTCCAATCTACCTGAACACGATTTCTGGGGGCAGCCCTGGTTCGTAAGTAGAGCCGACAATCCTCAGGATTGTCAGGACTTAACCAGTGCCATTCCTGAATACTGGTAAGAAACGGGAAGGAACTCACTCGACTAACCTGGTAACTACTCCGCTTGCCCTCAGGAGGACATTCCCCAACCACGTCCTCCCACTCCTGCCACTTAATATAGGACTCATTCTTATGCTCCAGCCTACCATTACCGATAAGAACTTCACCAACAACGTCCTCCCAATAATCTGTTCCCGGTAGCCAATTAGCTTTATGTTCGAAAGCACCACCACTAGCAAAGACAGAGCATTCTATAGGTCCGCCAAAGAGATAACGGAGGATTTGCTCCGCCATGAACCCAGCTACCTCGTCTAAGACTCTAAAATCGCTATGAGCGTACTCTCCATAGTAGATTACATCAGCCCCTTCAGAATATTGAGCTGAGATTGGTATAGCGCTGTCATCCATATTTCTGGGCCAGGCGTCAATTCCACCGATATCAAATTGCACACTAGACGGTGCAGCTTCACCTGATATGAAAGCTAGCCAGTGTTTATTGCTACTCACCCAGCTCCCATCTTGAGAGCTATCGTAGTAGGCTACAGAATTACAAACCCCTCGGTCCGACAGTAACCATCGGGCTCGACAATAATCCAATACGGAGCCACCACCAGTAACATAATACTCGTCCAGACTCTTAACAGGGCTATTGATAGTTACCACCAGTGCCACCTTGTCAGCTAAATCGCCTACATTATGTGCTACTGCATAAAGGGCTGCCTTACCTCCAGCACTGTGCCCAATTAAGATTAGATTCTTCTCATCATGGAAATGCTTATCGATGTTGTCAGCGATGTTATTAGCCCAAGTATCAATATCTACATCATTGGGATAGCACCTGTTCAATGTATCAACCCGTATGTTAGTGCCAGGAGTGGATTGTTCGTAGTCAAGGATATGTGCCGGTAGCTGTTCCAGGATGGAATCAGCCAAAAGCTGCAAATCACAGATACTGCCACCAGCACCATGAAGAAAAACGAAGTTTAACTCCTTGACCTGAACAGGGTCTTCCAGCGCTGATTGTGCTGAACTACAGAAGCCAAGTTGGACGAACAGTCCAATGGCTATTAGCAATGCTAACCGTTTCATAATGCACTTAATCCCGCGCTCTCAGACAAAAGGTAGCACTTGCTCCAATGAGTGTCAACATTGCAATTTTGCCGACATGGGAGGTTTTAAGGTATAATTTCAAGCAAGGAGAGGTGTCCGAGTGGTTTATGGTGCCGCTCTCGAAAAGCGTTGTTGTGGGTGCCACCTAGTCCCCCCAGATATGATTTCGCTCCGTCTGGTTTAGGCAAAAGCCAGAGTTTGTATCTGGCTGTGCCACCGAGTGCTGGCGGGTGCTAAACAATCCGTTAGCAAAACGTTAGCAAGGGAACACACCGGATTGAGGATGGCCTGTCTTTGTTGTACATTTGTCTTTTTGTCAAAATTACCACTATTCATGGCAGATTTCTTAACAATAAGCGCTTTTGCTAAATTTGAAGTAGGGTTATAATTTCAATACAATGCTTATCGGAGGCCAAACATGGTAAGTGAGTTTCAGGAATTCGACTGCAAGGCCTGTCCGTTTTGCAACTGTACTCTTGATATGTCTAAAGACTTCTGTGCTGACATCAACCTGCGTCATGGGCTGTGCTTATTCGAATGCCATAACTGCGGCACTGTATATGAAGTGGTGCCGGTTATCGCTGCCTGGCAGGCTCAC
>DAOWJM010000017.1 GCA_030640325.1 Dehalococcoidia bacterium
CACAAGAATCAAGGAAAAATCGCACCGAGAAGCTGCTTACAAAAAATGTAAAGACGGGGATATAATTTCTTACGAATACGCTAAAGAACTTTCTCTTTCATTACCTGGATAAGAGCACATAAGCTTGCATCCCCATTCACCTTTCCTTCTGTCATGCCCCCCACTCTGCTATAATTAAACTATGAAAAAGCCGCTGCTGGTTCTGTTTGACGGCAATGCTTTAGTCCATCGCGCCTTCCACGCCATACCACCGCTCACCGTGAGCAAGACCGGCGAGATGGTTAGCGCCGTTTACGGCTTTGCCCTGATGCTGCTGAAGGTGATAAATGAGCTAAAGCCCACCCATTACGCCATCGCCTTTGATATGAAAGGCCCTACCTTCAGGCACCAAATGTTTGAGCAGTACAAGGCACAGCGACCCCCTACCCCCGATGAACTGGTCAATCAACTGGGGCGGGTAAGGCAGTTAGTTGAAGCCTTCCACATCCCTATCTTTGAACTTGAGGGTTATGAGGCAGATGACGTCTTAGGCACCCTCAGCTACCAGGCGAGCCAGCAGGACATTGATACCATCATCGTTACCGGTGATGCCGATACCATGCAACTGGTTTCACCACGGGTAAGGGTTCTTTACCCCAAACCGAGGCGAACCTTTAGCGACACCACGCTCTACGATGAAGCTGCGGTAAGCGAGAAGTATGGCGTCAAGCCGGAGCAGATTGCCGACTTCAAGGGACTGATGGGTGACCCCTCAGATAATATCCCCGGCGTCTCCGGTATAGGTGAAAAGACTGCCGTCAAGCTCCTCCAGCAATTTGGCTCTATAGAGCAAATCTATGAGCATATAGACCAGGTGACGCCAGCTAAACTTCAGGCTCTATTGCAGGAGAATGAAGCCATTGCCCGTCAGAGCAAGGAGCTGGCGACCATCGTTACCAAGACACCGGTTAGCCTAAACCTTGATGACTGCCACACCGGCCAGTATGACCGCCATATGGTAACCGAGCTCTTCCGCGAGCTTGAGTTTGCTAGCCTGCTACCCAAGCTACCCCAGATAGAAACAGAGGAGATAGCCACTCAAGTTGAAACCGAGCCACCTCAGGGAGACTACCATATCATAAACACCACCCCAGCCCTTGATGAGCTGCTAAACCGCTTGTCAGCGGCTAAGTCCTTCGCCTTTGACCTGGAAACAACCAGCCTGGACACTATGTCAGCCCAGCTAGTAGGTATATCTTTATCGCCGGCTCGGGGTGAAGCCTACTACATCCCGGTGGGGCATGTGGGGTGGGGGGAGGTAGAGCAACTGCCACTAGAACAGGTTATAGCGCGGCTCAAGCCACTCCTGGAAGACAATACCTCAGCCAAGCTGGCTCACAACGGCAAGTATGATATGGAAGTGCTGGCTGAATATGGAATAACGGTGAAAAACTTGACCTTTGACTCAATGATTGCTGCCTATCTGCTGAGTGAGAAATCACTGGGGCTAAAAGCCCTCGCCTTCAGCAAGCTAGCTATTGAAATGACACCCATTACCGACCTCATCGGCTCGGGGGCTAAGCAGATTTCTATGTCCCAGGTAGAGGTCGCCCGTGCCGCCGACTACGCCTGCGCTGACGCTGATATGACCGGACAACTAGCCGAATTGCTGGAGGTAGAGCTTCACCAGCAGGGACTGTGGCAACTCTTCTCCCAGGTTGAGCTACCACTGGTGCCAGTGCTTGTTCATATGGAAAGGAACGGAGTAGCCCTGGATACCGAGTTGCTGAGGCAGATGTCACACCGCCTAGGCGAGCAGTTACTAAAGCTGGAGGCTGAGATATATAACAGTGTTGGTCACCAGTTCAATATAAACTCACCGCAGCAACTGAGCGCTGTCCTGTTTGAGGAGCTGAGACTAACGCCAGCCCGCAAAACTAAAGGCGGCTACTCCACCGGGGCCGCCGTCCTCGAGGAACTCCGCGGCACCCACCCCATAATAGAATTTATCCTGGAGTACCGCCAGCTAAACAAGATAAAGTCAACCTATATTGATGCCCTACCCAACCTAATAAACCCCAAAACAGGTCGGGTGCACACCAGCTTTAATCAGACGCGGACGGCTACCGGTCGGCTGTCCTCCAGCGAGCCAAACCTGCAAAATATCCCCGTCCGCGGCGAACTGGGAAAAGAGGTCAGGCAAGCGTTTATCGCCCCTCCAGGGTCGTATCTGTTGGCTGCCGACTACTCACAGATTGACCTCCGCGCCCTGGCTCACCTCTCCCAGGATAAAAGCCTGCTTGATGCCTTTCACCGAGACGAGGATATTCACACCGCCACCGCGGCTCAAGTCTTTGGTGTAGAACCCTCGGAGGTAACACCTGATATGCGCCGGGTGGCAAAAACAGTTAATTTTGGCGTCATCTATGGCATGAGCGACTACGGGCTGGAGCAGGCGACGGAGCTATCACGGGAAGAGGCTGCCCAGTTCATTGCCGCCTACTTTGAAAAATACCCCGGGGTAAAGCAATACCTTGAATCTACCAAAGAGCAGGCAAGGGAAAAGGGCTATGTTCAAACCCTCCTCGGCAGAAGGCGTTCTATCCCCGAAATCAATTCATCTAACCGACAGGTGAGGGAAGCCGCCGAACGTATGGCGATAAATATGCCGGTGCAGGGTACATCTGCCGATATCATAAAGGTGGCTATGATTCAACTGGACCGGGAAGTAGATAAACGCCAACTGAAGAGCAAGATGCTGCTTCAGGTGCACGATGAGCTTATCTTTGAGGTGCCCGAGGCTGAGCGGGAAGAGATGCGACAAATGGTTCCTGAAATAATGTCCACTGCTTTAGAGCTAAGCGTGCCGCTAAAGGTGGACATCAAGACTGGCACCAACTGGGGGGAGATGGAACCTTAGTGAGTGTTTCTTGCGCTCCAACCTATCCCCCTGCCCCCTTCCCTTACAAGGGAAGGGGGAGTGTAAGTAAGAGATAAGTTAAAAATGGGGGGAGGGGATGTAGGGGGCGAGGTAGAGAAAAATAGATGCCTGAACTTCCTGAGGTAGAAACGATAAAGAATGAATTACTACCTTACCTAATTGGGCATCCTATTACTGGCGTCATCCTGTTCTGGGAGGGTATGGTACGCCAGCCCCCGGTGGAGGAATTTCACTCCCGCCTCATCGGGCAGAAAATAACCGGGGTAGCGCGGCGGGGAAAGTACCTCATCCTTGACCTAACCAGCGGTGAGGCACTAATTATCCACCTGAGAATGACTGGCTCGCTGCTAGTAAAGCCAACCTCAGCAGAAGCTGATAGATTTATCCGCGCCATACTCTATTTAGATAACGAAATCGGGCTTTACTTTCGTGACCCGCGCAAGCTGGGGACGATGTGGCTGGTGGAGGATAAAAATAGCATTGTTGGTAAGCTTGGTCCTGAACCCCTGGAGGCTGACTTTAGCCACCAAATTCTGGCTCAGCGCCTGAGTAAGCGCACGGCACCGATAAAGGCTCTGCTCTGCGACCAGAGCTTCGTTGCTGGCATTGGCAATATGTATGCCGACGAAGCCTTATTTTTCGCCAGAATTCACCCACTGCGAACAGGAAAAAGCCTGTCTCAAGAGGATGTAGAGCACCTTCATAGCGCCATTCAACAGGTGCTGTGGTCAGCGATTAACAATAAGGGAGCCAGCGTGGGTACCTACCTTCGCCCCAGTGGTGAAGTGGGCACCGCCCACTTTCAGTTTCAGGTTGCCCATCGGGGAGGTCAGCCTTGCCCTGTCTGTGGCACTCTACTTGAGCGTATCCCCATCCGCAATCGGGGCAGCTACTTCTGCCCAAAATGCCAAGCCCCTAAGTAAGAGCCTCTCCCAAAATGATTTAGACAGCTTCAAACATCAATAATCAAAACTGCAACTCATTGAGACCAGTATAAGGGTCAGTGTAACGGCGAAGCTGGTAGTCAAGCTCGGCTATCACTACTTCAGCAGTGGAGAATATCCTGGCCTCCACAAGGTGTCCCCCTCGGCATTCATCAGGACTGGAAAGCTGTATATGCACATGGGTGATTAGCTCAGCATCCTTAAGAGCTATAGAACCCTGTGCGCAGACAATCTCTAG
>DAOWJM010000122.1 GCA_030640325.1 Dehalococcoidia bacterium
CCCTGGAAGAACATACCGCTGAAGCCGGTGTAGTTACCCGACTGGAAGCCTTCCTTGATATGATACATAGAAGGAAAAGGAGACAGGCAGAAGTATGCGTATAGGCATGCCCCATATGGGTAATCTATATATACCTTTTAAAGCTTTATTCCAAAGGCTAAATATTGACTTCGTAATACCACCAGTCAATAACCAACGCACTCTATCGCTGGGGGTCAGGTATTCCCCTGAAGGGATGTGCATACCATTCAAGCTAACTATGGGCAACCTGATTGAAGCCGCCGAGCTTGGAGCAGACACCCTGCTTATGCCTGCCGGCTCTGGCATATGTCGTTTGGGCTACTATGCCAAGACGCAGGAGCAGATTCTTCAAGACCTGGGGTATAATGCTCAAATACTCTGTTTAGGAGTTTCACAGCGAAAGCTTTTCGGCTTACTGGAAATGATTAAGCGCTTGTCAAACAATGCCCCCTGGTCTAAGATTATATCAGCCTTTCGCTTTGGTCTGGCTAAATTAAATGCTATGGACAGGATAGAACGAGTGGTACAAAAGGTGCGTCCTGTAGAGAGGATAAAGGGGACGGCAAATAAGCTGTTTGCCCAAGCGATTAAGGCTATTGACCAGGCAGACGATTATAATACCGTGAAGAGGGTGCAAATAGACTACCTTGACCAGCTCAACCAGGTAACTAAGGACAGCAAGGCACAACCACTGGTAGTGGGCATTACCGGGGAGTTTTATGTATTACTGGAGCCCTTTTCCAATCTGGATATAGAGAAGGAGTTGGGTAAGCTGGGGGTGGAGGTAAGAAGAACAACCTTCATCTCAGAGTGGACTAAATTCAGCCTATTCCTTAATCCCCTGGGCATGAATGAGAAGGACAGGATTCATAAGGCAGCTTTGCCCTATCTTAAGCGGGATATCGGCGGCGATGGCTGGGAATCAGTGGGGGAAAAGGTGCTTCACGCCAAGGAGTATGATGGCTTAATCCACCTCGCCCCGTTCACCTGTATGCCAGAGATAGTAGCTCAGAATATCATGCCGTCGACCAAGGAGAATATCCCGGTTCTAACCATACTTTGTGATGAGCAACTGGGTAAACCGGGTATGTTAACCAGACTGGAGGCGTTCGTCGACCTGTTGGAACACAGGCGACGGGCAACGAGTAACAGACTAAGGAGAGTTCATGGAAGCCTATCTGGGCATTGATGTTGGCTCAGTAACCACCAAGCTTGCTGTGCTAAACGAGGGTGATGAGCTGGTCGCTCACATTTACTTACCGACGCAAGGCAAGCCCATCGAGATGACGCAGCAAGGGCTGCGCCATGTCAAACAGCAACTGCCCCAAGATGTGGACATCTGCGGTGTGGCTACCACAGGGAGCGCCCGCTACCTGGCTGGGGTTATCGTCGGTGCTGATTTGGTCAAAAATGAGATTACCAGCCATGCGGTAGGCGCCCTGCACTATTTCCCCCAAGGGCAAACCATCATCGAAATCGGGGGGCAAGATAGTAAGATTATCATTATCAGAGATGGGATAGTGACCGACTTCGGTATGAACACGGTATGTGCTGCCGGCACCGGCAGCTTCCTTGACCATCAGGCACTGCGCCTCAATATGAGCATCGAGCAGTTCAGCCAGCGGTCGCTGGATAGCACAACACCGGTGCGTATCGCCGGCAGGTGTACTGTTTTTGCCGAATCAGACATGATACACAAACAACAAATGGGGCATCGAACTGAGGACATTCTCTATGGTCTATGCCAGGCATTGGTGCGCAATTACCTTAACAATGTTGGCTTAGGCAAAGATATTCAACCCCCAATAATATTTCAGGGCGGTGTTGCCTTTAACCAGGGCATAGTGAAGGCACTTCAAGAAGAGCTTGGCGCCGAGGTGATTGTCCCACCCCACCACGAGGTGATGGGGGCAATAGGCGCTGCCTTACTGGTGCATGAAGAGATGGAAAACAGTCAAAATGGGAGCAAGTTCAAGGGATTCAGCGTAAGTGAGATAAAGTATCATACCTCCTCATTTGAATGCCAAGCCTGCCCCAACCTGTGTGAGATAGCCCAGCTTGCCGTCAATGGTCAGGTTCTCGCCCAGTGGGGGGGTCGTTGCGACCTGTGGGAAAGAAGCCCAACTAGCTAAAAACTTTGAGCAGGAAAGAGATGATAATTGCCATTGATGCTGCTGGCGGGGAGCATGCTCCCCATGAAATAGTGAAGGGAGCTATCAAAGCAGCTCAGGAATACGATGTTGATATTGCACTGGTGGGCAACAAAGCCATACTCCATGTGCTGGCAGGGCGCTATTTAAACAAGCTGAACCTCAGTATCATTGAAGCTAACCAGGTTATCGAGCCTCACGAGCCACCTCTAAAGGCAGTCCGCAGCAAGCCAGACTCCTCAATAGTGGTAGGCACTAATCTGGTAAGAGATGGTATAGCCTCAGCCTTTATCTCCGCAGGTAACACCGGGGCAGTAGTATGTGCTAGCCTCCTCAACCTGGGAAAGATAAAAGGCATTGAGCGCCCCGCCCTGGGCAGTTTCCTTGATATCACCCCCGCCACCCCTACCCTCCTTATTGATGCTGGTGCCAATGCTGACTGCCGACCAAGCTACCTAGTTCAATTTGCTCACTTAGGCGCAACCTACGTTAAACACCTCCTGGACATCAGCTCTCCGCGTGTCGCCTTGCTCAGCATTGGCGAAGAGGAAACCAAGGGCAATCGCCTGATTCAAGAAAGCTATAGTCTCCTCAAAAAGACCAACCTAAACTTTATCGGCAGCATAGAAGGGCAAGACATATCAAAGAGGACCGCCGATGTCATCGTTACTGATGGCTTCACCGGGAATATAGTGCTCAAGACTATTGAAGGGTTAGGTGACACCTTCATGAGCCTGCTGCGACAAGTAGGGCATGTTTTCTCCACTGCCTATCACCTCCAAGGGCGAACCCTCCTCCAGGACATAGGATTAGGCTCCTGGGTTAAAAGGGTAGACTATAGAGAATACGGCGGCGCCTGTCTCCTGGGGGTAAACGGAAATATCATCGTAGCCCATGGACGCAGTCAAGCTAAGGCGATAAACAATGCTATAGGTTTAGCCAAAGAGACAGCAGAACGAGATATCTGCCGGATAATTAAGGAGGAAAGCTATGAATAAACCGATTGCAGTAGATGACGCTAACTTTGACCAAACCGTGTTACAAGCCAAAACACCGGTGCTGGTGGACTTCTGGGCACCCTGGTGCCGACCATGTATTATGGCTGCCCCAGTGCTAGAGGAGCTGGCTGAGGAGTATGCTGGCAGGATAACTATTGCCAAGTTGGATGTTGACCAAAATGCAAGAACCGCAGCTAAATATGGTATAATGGCGATTCCCAATCTCATTATGTTTAAAAAGGGAAAGCCCGTCTCACAGATAGTGGGCTATAAACCCAAAGCTGAGTTGAAACGAGACTTGGATGCTGTTCTGGATTAAGCCATGAATAATGACTATGAGGTAGTTATTATTGGTGGTCCTGTGGGCTTGCTGCCGCTATCTATGCCGAAAAATTCATCTCCCGATAACCTTTCACTTCTCCAACAAGTGAAGTATAATTATAAGTAAGGGAAAATTATGAAGGTCGTCTTCCTGCAAGATGTGCCCAATGTGGCTAAAGCCGGTGAGATAAAAGAGGTAGCCGCTGGCTATGGCAGGAACTTCCTCATCCCCAAAAAACTAGCCTTGCTCGCCACCTTCGAGGCGATTAGCCAGGCAGAAACCAGAGACAAAAAAATAGAAGAAGCCCGTTTGAACACCGAATTGATTGAGCTGGCTCGTCAGCTAGAAGGGAAGGAGGTCAGTCTCAAGGCTCGGGCTGGAGCCAGAGACAGGATTTATGGCTCAATCACCAGTGCCGATATTGCCTCCGAGCTAAACAACGCCACCGGGCTAGTTATTGACAAAAGAAAGATAGAATTGGACGAGCCTATCCGTCAACTCGGTAGCTATGAGGTAGCCATTAGACTGGCTAAGGATATTATACCCAAAGTAAGGGTTACGGTGACTGAAGAGGAGCCTCCGAAGAAAGAGAAGAAGCCTCCGAAGAAAGAGGAGAAGCCTCCGAAGGAAAAGAAGAAGCCTCAGAAGGAAAAGAAGAAGGAGACGACCTAGAATGTATAGCGAGAAATTGCCGCCGCATGATATTGATGCTGAGGAAGCGGTAATCGGCTCACTGCTGATAGACGGGACAGCAATCTATAAAATTGCCACCTTGCTTCAGTCATCAGACTTTTATAGCGAACGAAACTCACTGGTATATGGGGCATGCCTATCTCTCTACCAGCGCAATGAAGCCATAGACCAAATCACCGTTGCTCAAGAGCTCGACCGGGGAGAAAAATTAGAGGCTTGCGGTGGCGCTGCCTATTTAAGTCGCCTAATATCTATATGCCCAACCTCTCTTGATATTGAGGATTACGCTCAAATTGTTTATCGCCTATCGGTAATGCGCCACCTGATTACTGCCGCGGGTCAAATCGCCAATATTGGTTATAAGGCTGACCCGGATGTTGATGCCAGCCTTAATAGGGCTGAAGATGTCCTGTTTAGACTGCATCATGGGCAAAGTCCTCGAGACTTCACCCATATTCGCCAGGTGCTAGACAAGTATTTTGAAACCACTGCTCCCGCCCTTGAGGCAGAAGGCCTCCCCAAGGAGCCAATCCCCTATGTGCTGTCAGGTTTCGCTGGTCTGGATGAATACCTGGGTGGATTTCAGCGCTCTGACCTGATTATCATTGCCGGCAGACCCAGCCTGGGCAAAACAAGCCTTGCCCTTAGCCTCGCCAGGAATACCGCCGTGGAGCAAGGGGCTTGCGTGGCTCTGTTCAGCCTGGAGATGGCAAGGGAGCCACTGGTCTTGCGCATACTGGCTAGCGAATCTGAGGTTGATTCCAGACGGGTCCGCCTCGGGCTTCATACTGAAGAGCAGGAAAAAAGGATTATGGATGCCATTGGCAGGCTTTCCGAAGCACCAATCTATATTGATGATTCCCCCCAACTGCGGGTGGTAGAGATGCGAAGCAAAGCCCGCCGCCTGCACTTCGAGCGTGGCATCAACCTCATTATTGTTGATTACCTACAACTGATGCAGGGGGATGGGAGGGGGGAAAACCGTGTCCAGGAGATAAGCTATATCTCCCGTTCCCTTAAGGCATTGGCTCGCGAGCTCAATGTGCCAGTACTGGCGGTATCGCAGCTCAGCCGAGCTGTGGAGTGGCGGGCTTCACATAGACCTCAACTATCTGACCTGAGGGAAAGCGGAAGCATTGAACAGGATGCCGACGTGGTTATGTTTATCTATCGGGACGAGATATATTACACCAAAGAGGAGTGGGAAAAGGAACACCCGGGTGAAAGCTACCCGCCGCCGGCTGATATCATAATCGCCAAGCACCGTAATGGTCCCACCGGTGAAATCAAGTTGCGGTTCGAACCTCGGATGGCTAAGTTCAAAGATATTACTATAACTAGCGAAGAGCTGACTCTATTATGAAGCAGGTTACCGGTTTCCCAGCTAAGATGCAGTTTACCCCCTTGCCCAATTTTTTCTTCAGCACACTACTACCACAAATCAGTGATATCGCCGAGCTGAAAACAACCCTCCACATCTTCTGGGCACTTTACCACAAGCGGGGCTATCCCCGCTTCATCACCTATAGAGAGCTTTTGGGTAATAAGAGCTTGATGAGCAGCCTCAAGGGGGCAACAAGACCACCAGACGAGGTATTGCACCATGCCCTGGAAATGGCTACCAAGCGGGGTACCGTCCTTCATATGGTATTAGATAGGGATGGAATGCCCGAGGATATCTACTTTCTCAATACTGAGTCTGATAGACAGATTATGGCTAAAATTCAAAATGGCGAGCTTAATTTAAGCGGACTGAAAGCAAAAGAACAAACCTTGATTGAGACCGAGGAGCAGCCTGACATCTTCACCCTGTATGAACAGAACATCGGTATGCTAACCCCGATGATTGCCGAAGAGCTGCGTGATGCCCTGAAGGTCTATCCTGAAACCTGGATTAGGGATGCCATCAAAGAGGCGGTTAATCAAAACAAACGCAAATGGAGCTATATTTCAGCGATTTTAGAGCGCTGGTCAGCAGAAGGTAAAGGCAATGGAACATATAGGGGAGATTCTAAAAAAACAGACCCGGATAAATACATCAAGGGCAAATACGGACACATGGTCAGGCGCTGAAGAAGCAGAGGAAGCCTCGCCAAGCCCAGCCTGTCCTATTTGCAAGGGGGCGGGGTTTGTTCACCCCCGCCTGCCGTCAGGCAAGCCGGATTTTAGCCGGGTTGTTGCCTGCCGCTGCATTCAGAAAGAATTAGATAAAGAGCGCCAAACCCGCCTGCAGCGATATAGTGGTCTTGAACTAGAGCTACTTAAAAGCATGACCTTTGACAATTTTGACTGGAGGCGGGTTAATCTGCTGCCAGAGCAACGCGAGAATTTGAAAGAGGCATTTCGCCTTGCCTTCGAATTCGCCAAATCACCCGATGGCTGGCTTGTGCTCCAGGGGATTACCGGCTGTGGTAAAACCCATCTGGCAGCAGCTATTGCTAATTATCGTCTCAAAGCCGGCAAGCCAGCCAAATTTGAGGTAGTGCCTGACTTTCTTGACCATTTGCGCTTCACCTTCAGCCCGGAGAGCCTGGTGTCCTATGACCAACTGTTTGAAGAAGTAAAGAATGCCCCACTGCTCATCCTAGACGACTTTGGTGAGCAGTCTACCACCCCTTGGGCACAAGAAAAGCTGTATCAGGTTATCAACTACCGCTATAATGCCCGACTAGCCACGGTAGTAACCACCCGCTGCTCACTGGATGAAATTGACAGTCCCATCGGCTCCCGCTTCACAGACCCCCGTATCAGCTTGGTATTTAATATCATCGCCCCTGACTACCGGACTGATGCCACAGCTAGCCGAAAGAAAACGACTCGCGGTGGCAGAAAAGGGCGCCGCAGCTAACCATCGACTTGCATAACCAGAAGTTTTCAGCTAAAATGAGGAGGTTTTTTGTATAGAGAAGCTTCAGAGATGGTAAATCTTCCCGTTTTAGTGCTAAATCAAACCTATGAGCCGCTTAATGTATGTCGGGTGCGGCGGGCGGTAGTACTACTATACTATGGTAAGGCTGAGATGCTAGAGAATGGCACCGGATTTATCCACTCAGCTAGCTACACCTTCCCTGTGCCTTCGGTAATCCGCTTAGCTTATATGATTAAGCGTCCTCGACCTCAGAGGAAGCTAACCCGCCTTGAGGTTTTCCACCGTGACCAATACACCTGCCAGTATTGTGGTAAGCAGACCCATCAACTTACCCTAGACCATGTCA
>DAOWJM010000105.1 GCA_030640325.1 Dehalococcoidia bacterium
TAGGGGGAGAAGGCATCGGGAACTAGATTAGCGACTTCACTTACATAGTGGGATACCTCGGTTAATTTAGCCAGTTGCTCATCGGTAACGCAATCAATGCCCAGCTTGAGCTTCAAATCTGGGATAATAGAACAGAGGTTAGCATTGCCGCAGCGCTCGCCATAGCCATTGATGGTGCCCTGAACCTGGGTGACTCCGGCGTTCACTGCAGCCAGGGTATTGGCTATCGCCAGTTCACCATCATTATGAGCATGGATACCCAAGGGCACCGTAGTCTGCTTTCTAACAGCGTTGATAGCAGATGTTATCTCGTTGGGCATTGTCCCCCCATTGGTGTCACACAATACCACGGCATCAGCCCTAGCTTGGGCAGCCACCTCCACCACCCGCAGACTATAGCTGGGATTAGCCTTAAAGCCATCAAAGAAGTGCTCGGCATCAAAGAAGACGGTAAGCCCTTTGGCTTTAAGGTATTTTATGGAGTCGGCAATCATGCTCAGGTTTTCCTCCAGGGTGGTTTCCAGCACTTGGGCGACCTGCAACTCCGAGCTCTTGCCGACAATAGTAACCACCTTTACCCCGGCGTCAGCCAGAGCCATGAGGTTAGCATCGGTCTCGGCTTCGGCTTTGGGTCGTCTGGTGCTGCCAAAAGCAGCCAGCTTGGAGTGGGAAAGGGTTAAACTTTGAGCCTTCTTGAAGAACTCAATATCCTTGGGATTGGAGCCAGGCCAACCGCCCTCTATAAAGTGGACGCCAAGCTTATCAAGCCTCCGGGCAATGTTTAGCTTATCAATTACAGAGAAGGAAATGCCCTCTCTCTGTGCCCCGTCCCGCAGTGTGGTATCATAAAGCTGAACCTGCGACAATTTCTAGCCTCCAACCTTCTCAGCAATTAAATTTCCCATCTCCCTCGTCCCCGCCCTTATTTTACCTTCACCCATTATATCATAGGTGCGATAACCCTGGCTTAACACCTCATCAACGGCAGTTTCAATAGTCTGTGCCTCTTTTACTAAGCCAAAGGAGTAGCGCAGCATCATAGCTATACTAAGGATAATAGCAATAGGGTTAGCCATATCCAGTCCGGCGCGGCGGGGAGCACTGCCGTGAATTGGTTCATACATGCCGAATATGTTGACCCCTTCCTGAGGCACTCCTGCCAGACTGGCTGAGGGCAGCATCCCCATAGAGCCAGCCAGCATTGATGCCTCATCGGTGAGAATATCACCAAACATATTTTCGGTAACAATAACATCAAAGTAAGTCGGGCGCTGGATAAGTCGCATGGCGCAGGCATCTACCAGCATGTGCTCCAGCTCTACATCGGGGTATTTTTTGGCTACCTCCATAGCCACCTGTCGCCATAGTCGTGAGGACTCAAGCACATTGGCTTTATCCACCGAGGTCAATTTTTTGCGCCGACCTCTTGCCAGCTCAAAGCCAACCCTGACAATGCGCTCAATCTCCTGCTCCGAATAGGTCATGGAGTCAGTAGCCCGCCTGCCCCGGGATGTCTGCCATTGCCTTTTGGGTCGGGCAAAGTAGAGACCTCCGGTAAGCTCACGAACAAATATAAAATCCACCCCCTGGATTACCTCTGGCTTCAGATTGGTGGAGTCAACCAGAACCGGGGAGACTTTGACCGGGCGCAGGTTGGCAAAAAGTCCCAGCTCCTTCCGCAGTGCCAGCAGACCATCCTCAGGACGAACCTTAGCTTTGGGGTCATCCCACTTGGGACCGCCTACGGCAGCAAGCAATACCGCATCACAACCCCGACACATCTTCAGTGTGTCTGGCGGAAGCGCTGTTCCCGTCTCGTCAATGGCAACTCCACCCACCAGCCCATAGTGCAGATTAAAGCTGTGGTCAAACCTTTCGCCTATTGCCTGCAAAACCTTGATTCCTTCGGTGGCGACCTCGGGACCAATGCCATCTCCGGGTAGAACTGCCAGGTTGAATTGCACCTAAATCCTCCTATTAGCTAATCTCC
The DNA here is from genome assembly GCA_030640325.1 of Dehalococcoidia bacterium. GTDB lineage: Bacteria > Chloroflexota > Dehalococcoidia > Dehalococcoidales > BS750m-G39 > DAOWJM01. The sequence goes on from DAOWJM010000105.1 coordinate 1,991, forward strand.
TCTTGGTATGTTCAATAAGCCCGCCGGCTGAAATAAGCTCAGCCATAAACTCAGGGTAGGGCTTTGCCCTAAACTCCATGCCTCTGGTCAAGTTTTTTATTCTGCCGCTAGCTAGCTCGACCTCAAGAGTATCGCCGGCTTCCGTTTTATCCACTGCCTCATCGCACTCAAGAAGTGGCAAGCCTATATTTATGGCATTGCGAAAGAAGATACGGGCAAAGCTCTTGGCTATTATACAGGATATTCCCGCCGCCTTAATAGCCAGCGGGGCATGCTCCCGTGATGAGCCACAGCCAAAGTTGGTGGTCGCCACCATTATATCCCCCGGCTTCGCCTTCTTAACGAAATCTATATCTATACCCTCCATGCAGTGCTTGGCCAGCTCCGCCGGGTCAGACACATTCAGATACCGAGCCGGGATAATGGCGTCCGTATCAACATTAGCGCCGTATTTACGAACTTTGCCTTTTAACATCTTGGGAACCCCTCACCCTTTATCCCTCTCCCCTTGATAAGGGGAGAGGGAAGATTATTTTTTAGAGGGGCTTCGCCCCTTTAAATCCCCCTACTAAACAAGCTCATTCATCTCTTAGAATTAACTTCGCAGTTATGGTAACCAAATTATCTTCCCAACCTTTTTTGGCTAGCTCCTTTACTTTCTCCTTAATATCTTTTGGTGAAAATAATTTCCAACCTCTCTCTGGTTTCGAAAAATATTCTCTTATTCTCGACTCATCTGCTGGGGAATGGATATTCCCAGCGGCTAGTGCGTAATTTATTTTGGTGTTTTCATTTATAAGGCCTTGCTTCAGGTATTCTTCGCGTAACCTTTTAGTTACAACCTCTCTAAATATACTATCCGTAAATAATCTGTAGCGCTTTGAAAACACATCTTTTTCATCAGTAATTGCCTCAGAATAAACTCCATAAGAATCAAGAAAAGATTTAACCTCTATCAATAATAATTCGTTGTTCTTCGCATTTAGTGCAACGAGGTCTATTTCTGGCCTTGGCATACTTGGCAAACCAATATCCACTTTGTCTTGCTTTGTAATATCAACCTTAACTGATTGCCTAACCCAGTAACCTTCTTCCTCTAAATA
>DAOWJM010000081.1 GCA_030640325.1 Dehalococcoidia bacterium
GCGGCAGTCCCCATAGCTACCGCTAGTCGGCAGGCTTCCGGTAATGGCTCTTCATTGGCTATCTTTAAGGCAAGACCAGCCACAGTGCAATCGCCAGCTCCCACTGCACTTCGTACCTTTACCGGGGGCGGAACTGCCTTCATAATCTCTTTCTTGGTGGCAGCAATGAGACCATCTTTGCCCCTGGAGATAACCACTATCTCAATGCCCGTCTCAACTAGGTCCAGCGCTGCCTTGATGATTGCCTCTTCGCTGTGGAGCTCCCTGTCGAGCAGTCCCTCAGACTCCCGAACATTGGGCTTGATGAGGTATGGCTTGGCTTTTATACTCTCCGCTAGCCATTGGTTGTCCGAGTCCAAAATGGTTCTTACCCCGAAGGTTTTAGCTTCCATAGTTATGGTGGAGTAAACGTCGTTTGGGATGCCTGGTGGCACACTGCCGCTAGCCACTATTAAATCTGGGCTGGGGCGAATCTGCATCATTTTCCTTTGAAACCTTTCAAACTCTCCCTTGGAAATATGTGGACCAGGAGCACCAATTATGGTCTGCTGTGAGCTTTTGGTATCAGTGATGATGAAGTTAGTCCGTGTTTCCCGTTGGATAGGGGTGAAACTGAAGGGCACCCCTTCTTCATCAAGCAGTATCTCCGCCGTCCTGCCTACAGTCCCGCCGATGAAGCCATAGGCTATGGTTCTGCCACCCATCTCATGGATAGCGCGTGACACATCTATACCCTTACCCCCAGCATAGCGGTGCAGCCTAGACCAGCGGTTAGTCCCGTCCACTACTAATCCATCCACAGTAATGTGCTGGTCCAGGCTGGGGTTAAGGGTTATGGTGGCAATCATAGCGTCTTTCATTTTAGTATTCCTGGTACCACCTTCCCGAGGTATGGGCTAGCTCATGACTGGTTAAACCGAGCTTCTTATACCACGGCACAGCATATTTAGAGGCGAGCTCGTTTAGCCTTTTCAGCCTATCCACTCCCACCGTTGATAGAAAGTGAACCCTTTCCCTTGCGTCATCAATATACATTGCCTCTTGCCACATAGCCCGCCCACCGAGAAAGCCCGAGGCTCCGCCTTGGCAAGCAATTTCTACCTGTTGGCAAAAAAGCTCAAAGTCTACCCCGGCGCTTAGGACGACCCAAGGAACCTGTGACGACATATCTAGCTGATGACATAGGTCGATGAGCTCAGGTATGTCCTTTTTGTAGTGCAGGTCAGCGGGAAACTCAGCCTTTAGCACATCTATAGGTAGGGCAGTAATATCCCGTGCTGTTTTGAGCACTAACTGCTCTTTTGCCGCTGCAAACTGCTCCTGGTTATCGCTCTCGCTACCTATAGAATAACTCAATGGTTCTACCACAAAGGGGAGGTCATATTTTATGCATTCCATTGCTATCATATCAAGCATGTTTAATAGTTTGCTTGCCAGCTCCTCTAAATCTGGACGATAGTAGACCAAGAGCTTGGCTGCCGAGGCTCCCATTCGCTTAATCCTCTCAACATTCCATCTGTCCAGTAATTTGGTTATGCGGTATTCCTTTCCTCCAGCGTAGCCAGAGGCTTCTATACTGACCAGCAGCCCGGTACTGTTAGGTAGAACGCCATGACCGATGCATTGAGCGGCACCAAATATTGGGTCAAGTAACACTGCACTAGCATGTTCAGCCAAACTGGAGCATAACTCTAGCTTGCGCTCGACCATTTCTTCATAGTTGACTTCCTCCGGGTTCTCTTCGTCAATCATACTGCGTAATGAACCACGGTGGTCCATAGCACACATAGTAAAGATGCCATTGGGATTTGCGAGCTGCTGCAAGCCTCTTATTTTACCAATGCTTAACCTTTTCATATTTCCACGGGGTTATTATGGAATAAAAAGTAGGTTTAATCAAGGCGCCGTACTCAAGAGTGTTTATTAAGAGGGGCTTCGCCCCTCTTGGACACCCGGTTAGGTCGGTCTCCTTTACAAAGAGGAAAGAGATTTTAGAGAGGCACAAATGGGGTAACAAGTCTCTATTAACATGCCCCCAAAAGTAAGAGGGTTAAAGAGAGGCGGAGCCTCTCTTAATTAAATATTTCCCCCTTCCCCTCAGGGGAAGGGGGTCAGGGGGATGGGGTCAATGCCGTAGAGAAACGAAAAATGATAATCGGTGTCATCAGTATATCTGAACTAGCTCAGGCGCAGTTTGTCTTTGCCTTAACTTGAGGGTATAATTTATAAACGCTTTGGTGGAGTTGAAATATTGCCTTGGTTCTATTATGTAGTCAGAGTAATAGTCAGGATGCTATTTGTCCTCCTGACCCGATGGCAGGTCAAGGGCAGGGAAAATATCCCCAGCCAAGGACCCCTGCTAGTAGTAGCCAATCATCTTAATCTAACCGACCCGCCTCTGCTTGCTGTTAGCCTGGGCAGAAAAGCGATGTTTATGGCTAAAGAGGAGCTATTTCGTTCCAGGTTCTCAGCTTACTTCGTAGGTAGCCTTGGTTCTTTCCCAGTGCATAGAGGGAAACTGGATAGGAAGGCAATACGCCAGTCAGAGCAGGTGTTAGCTGATGGTCTGGCTTTGGCTATGTTCCCTGAGGCAACGAGGAGCAAGAGTGCCCAACTTCAGCCTGCTTTCCCCGGCTCGGCGCTAATAGCCATGCGTAGCGGCGTCCCTATTCTTCCGGTAGGCATTATCGGCACAGAGAGGATTAAGGGAATAGGCTGGGTGCTGCGCCGCCCTCGTATAACGGTTAATATTGGTCACCCCTTCTATCTACCGCCGGTTGGTAGTAAATTGCCTAAGGTGGAGCTTGCTGAGTATACCGATTTTATAATGGAGCGTATAGCTGTACTCCTCCCCCCCCAGTATCGGGGAAATTATGCCGGGAAGGAAACCAGAAGGCATGAAGATTGAAAAAACGAGAGAAATAGGTTTTTGCTTTGGGGTTAAACGAGCCATTGATATCTTAGAAAAGGTTGCCCGTGAGCGTGGTGGGGTGGAAACACTGGGTGCTGTGGTACACAACCAACAGGTGCTACAAAGGCTAGCTGAGATTGGCGTTAGGGTGGCTCAGAGTGTAGATGATATACGAGGCGATGTGGTGGCTGTTAGTTCTCACGGGGTAGCCCCCTCAATAGAGGAGGAGATTCAGGCTCGGCATATTGACATAGTTGACACAACCTGTCCTTTCGTTCACCGACTCCAGACTGCGGCTCGGAGATTAGCCGAGAACGGTTTTTTTATCATAGTATATGGTGATGCTGACCATACTGAGGTTAAGGGTGTTCTCGGTTGGGCTGATGGCAGGGGTCTGGCTACCATGGATGAGAAGTTTATAGCTAAGTTAGACTCTTTACCTCGCCGTTTGGGCGTTCTATCTCAGACGACCCAGATACCAGCCCATTTTACTGAATTTGTAAAGAGGCTCATTGATTCTGCCTTTACCAAAGACTCCGAGCTGCGCATTATAGATACCATATGTCATGATATCAGAAAACGGCAGGCGGCAGCCCTTGAGCTGGCTAACAGGGTGGGCTTGATGCTGGTTATCGGTGGGCACAGCAGCGCTAATACCAATCGCCTCTCTGAGTTATGTTCTACGGCTACTGAAACATATCTCGTTGAGACGGTAGAAGAAATCAGACCCTCCTGGTTTCAAGGTAAGCATCATATAGGTATAACCTCTGGAGCCTCCACCGCTGAGCAGACTATAGATGAAGTATTAGCCAGGCTGGAAGCCTTGGCTTCAAACTAGGGCTAAACTATAAATGAGATCTTACAGCCCCATCTCTTGGGCTACTATCTCTCGGTAGAAATTGGCGTCACCAAAGCTGACCTCAGCCGCCTTAGCTCGCCTGGTATAGTATTGCAAATCGTGGTCTATAGTAACGCCGATGGCACCGTGTATTTGGTGTGCCAGAGCCATAACCCGCTGACAAGCTTCGCCTGCCCACGCCTTAGCAATGGCTACCTCTTTGGTGCAAGGAAGACCCTCGCTCAGCATCCAGGCGGTTTGGTAGGTTGAAAGCCTGGTGCCATCAACATCAGTTGCCATATCGGCGCAGTAATGCTGGATAACCTGAAAGCTGCCGATA
>DAOWJM010000069.1 GCA_030640325.1 Dehalococcoidia bacterium
GAGTTGAGCTCCTTCCAAGTCGGCTTTAACCAGATTGGTCTCAACACCTCGTAGGTCGCAGTATTTCAGGTTGGCCTGCTGGAGGTGAGTTTCATGCAGCGTTGCCCCCCGCAGGTTAGCCCTTTGCAGGTTTGCCCCCTCAAGGTGTGCATCCGATAACCTGGCTCCCTCAAGGCTAGTGCCCTCTAAATGAGCTCCCTCCAGGTGGGCGCCGGTTAAATCAACCCCCTCAAGGTGAGCGTTCATTAAATAAGCCTTCTCAAGGTGGGCGCCGGATAAATCAGCCCAGTCAAGACGAGCTTCCTCTAAATCAGCTCCTTCAAGGTGGGCATCCGGTAACCTGGCTTTCTCAAGATGAGCTTTCAGTAAATCAGCCTTCTTAAGGTGGGCGCCAGATAAATCAGCCCCGTCAAGGTGAGCACCAGATAAATCAGCCCCGTCAAGGTGAGCGCCGGATAAATCAGCCCCCTCAAGGTGGGCACCGCGTAAAATAACCCTCTCCAGGTGGGCGCCCTGTAAAATAGCCCCCTCAAGGCGAGCATACCATAAAGGGGCTTCCTTGAGCATAATCCCACGGAGGTCTAGCTGACTGAGGTCAATGCCTTCCTCAAATTCTCTTCTAGACAGGTCAAGACCTTCAGCCTTCCCGCCATGTTTCTCTATCAGTCTGAGCACATCTTCACGATTAAGGAGTTTCCCTTTTGCTTTTGCCATAGCTACACCTCCTTTTCCTCTCTATTATTTAATTATTTATCTACCTCACCCCCTGTGTCCCCCTCTCCTTTAAAGGAGAGGGGGAGGGTGGTTTTTTGAAGGGGCGAAGCCTCTCTTTAACTTTCCTTTAGCAGCCCCTTCAGGCTTTCCCTACCTTGTCATTTTTCTTAATATTTTCCCCTCATAATCGAATGGTAAGGGTTTTTTCATTATTGGGTCTACAGCTTTGTCAAGATTCGTTACTATTGAGTCAAATCTCTTTTGCCATGAGATTACGTTTGGATTTTCGAAATCTAGTTCTCTTGCGAGGGCAAAACTTTCGATAGCTTCTTTAACTTTAAGTGTCGTTATAGTTAATATAAAGGCTTTGCTTGGTAAATCCTCCATTCTCGTATCTGGCGCGGCCATTACTATGTATTCATCTCCATCCAGAGACACTGAAAATGCATCGTGTAGTGCAGACGGAATGGTCGGGTGTTTCAACTTACATAGCCACATATATTGCGAATATAATACTTTCCAATAGGTCTCATACTCCAAGTCGGCTGAAGTGCTTCCTGATTTCTTACTCTTTTCCTCTATCTGGCGTGTATACATCTTGCACAAGTCAACTACAGACCAAGGTGCCTCGCCAGATTTGTAAGTCAAAAACTTTTCTGCTCTACGAATGTTGCCTGCTATGCAACTGGTAATAAGGGTATTTTCGAATGCTGCAGCCGCTACTGAACCAGCTTGAGAGGTATATCCAAGAAGCAGCAAATTCCAAATAGCCCTAAGGTCATTAAGCGAGCGCTTTAAAAACAGGGCAGCAACCCCAATGTCTCGGGTTTTATCGCGCTTGCCTTTTAAGGTTGGTACTTCAACTCCACACTCATAACAATCTGTTACTGGTTGCGAAAAGGGTTTTAGCATTTTAGCTATCTGTGGAGTACTAGCTATTTCCAGTGCTGACAACGCATCCCAAAGACCGCGAGAATCTTTGTGAACCATTAATTACTCCTTACAGGCATGTGCTCCTTTCTAGAACCTCTCTACCTCTGCCATTAAAGCTACCACAAAATCCTTTTCCTGAATAGTTCTAATCTTCTTGCCCTTCTTAAATAGGACGGCTCTGCCTTTGCCGCAGGCGATGCCGATATCAGCGTCCTTGGCTTCACCCGGTCCATTGACCACACAGCCCATCACCGCCACCTTGAGCGGCTTGTCAATCTTTATTAGCTCTTCTTCTACCGCCTCGGCTAATTTTATAATATCAACCTCAGCCCGACCACAGGAGGGGCAACTGACCAGAATCGGACCGTGCTGGCGAAGGTTCAGGCTTTTCAGAATTTCATAACCAGCAATGACCTCCTCCCTGGGGTGAGCCGTCAGTGAAACCCTGATAGTATCGCCAATGCCCTGGTAGAGAAGGGTGCTGATGCCTACCGTGCTGCGGATAATACCCGTTCTGGGCGTGCCGGCTTCAGTGATGCCTATATGCAGGGGATAGGGTATCTTCTGGGCAATGCTCTGGTAGGCTTCAATAGTGGTCGGGACATCAAAGGCTTTAAGTGAGACTTTTATAAGGTCAAAGTCCAGGCTTTCCAGTAGCCTTATCTGCTGTAGGGCAGCCTCTACCATTTGCTCAGCGACGGTCAATTCGGGATTGGCTGACCTGGGCAAGCTGCCGGCATTTACCCCGATGCGAATAGGGACGCCCCTTTCCTTAGCGGCATAGGCTACTTTTTTGACCTTTTCTGGCTGGCTGATATTGCCTGGATTTAGCCGCAATCCATCGCAGCCAGCCTTCAGCGCCATCAGGGCGAGGCGGTAGTCAAAGTGAATATCAGCTATTATGGGGGTCAAGACGCCTCTTTTTATAGCTGATATTGCCTGGGCTGCTTCGGCATCAGGCACGGCTACTCGCACCAGTTCGCAGCCGCAGTCCTCAAGCTCCTTGATTTGCTCAATAGTTGACATAACATCACTGGTATCGGTTTTGGTCATAGATTGCACCACGATAGGGGCACCCCCGCCGACGGTTACCTTGCCAATTTGAATCGGTTTAGAGACTCGCCGTGGATTCATGGTATTAAGCTTTCTCCACTGATAATGCGGATAATATCATGGTAGGTGATTGCCAGGATTGCTGCCATTAGCAGAATAAAGCCAATGGCATGCACTAGCCCTTCCCTCTTTGGTGATACTCGCTTGCCCCGCCGAACCCATTCTAGGAGAACAAATGCAATTCTGCCACCATCCAGGGCGGGGAGTGGGAAAATATTGATTATAGCCAGGTTTATGCTGATAAAACCGGCAAATTCCAGTAATGGACTAATCCCAGCCTTAGCTACCTCCCCTGTCAGTTGGGCGATACCCACTGGACCAGCCACTTGGAGAGACGTTGCCCCGATAAATATTCTGATTATCTCGTTCTTAAATAAGACGAAGGTTTCTATACATTCGCTTGCTCCCATAGGTATTGCTTTCCAGAAGGGGTAATGCTGGCTGACAACGGTTGGATTTAACATGCTTACCACAATACCAATCGCCCCCTGACCCTCCGGAGGCTTCCACCTGGGTATCGCCTGAACCTCCTCTGTGGTTGAATCACTATGCTTGATAATCATAGTCGTTTCCTTACCCAGATTGCGCTGAATATTGCGGTGCAGGTCGCTGATATTATGCACCGACTTATTATTTACGCTGAGTACAATATCTCCAGCTTCAATGCCCGCCCCGGCTGCTGGCGAATTGAGGGCTACTTCCTCCACCAGAACCTCCCCGGTTACCACATCATGGGGAACCATGAAGGCAATGGAAAACAAAAGTATGGGCAGCAGGGCATTCATTATTGAGCCGGCACTGAGAACTATTAGCCTGGTGCCAACGCCCTTGCTGGCTAAGCTCCTCGGCACCTTGGGGTCTTCCTCGCCAGCCATTTTGGTAAATCCACCCAGGGGTATGGCATTCAGTGAATATCGCGTTTCGCCCCTTGTTACCGATATTAACCTGGGGGGAAAGCCCAAGCCGAACTCATCTACCCTTACCCCAAAGGCTTTGGCAGTAGCAAAATGCCCCAGTTCATGGGCAAGGATAAGCACTGCCAGAACGGCGAGAAAGATTAATATAGTAATTATCACGCTCATGGATTATCTCCACCGACCAGCGGCATAACCTTTTCTCTACCCCAGTTATCAGCCGCCATAATTTCCTCCAGGGTGGGGTGAGATGTAGCTTGATGCTCCTCCAGCGCCTGCTCAACAAGCTTTGCAATATCAGTAAATTTGATGCGTTGGGATAAGAAGAGCTCAACAGCTACCTCATCGGCAGCACATAGCACTGCCGGATAAGTCCCCCCTTTCCTCCCCGCTTCAATGGCTAGCTTGAGGCAGGGGAAGGTATCAAGGTCAGGCTGCTCAAAGGTTAGGTTTTTGATACCCTCCCAGTCAAGCCTGGGGAGTTGAGGGTTGGCTAGGCGTTCGGGGTAACAAAGGGCATATTGAATGGGTAAGCGCATGTCTGGGTAGCCTAGCTGAGCTTTAACTGAGCCATCAATAAATTCTACCATGGAGTGGACGACGCTCTGTGGGTGGACTAGAACCTTGATATTGTCAAAGGGCATATCAAAAAGCCAGTGGGCTTCAATTACCTCAAGCCCCTTGTTCATCAGGGTGGCTGAGTCAATGGTAACCTTTCTTCCCATCCGCCATGAGGGGTGTTTTAGGGCTTGCTCTGCTGTAACCTCATTTAGTTGGGCTGATGAATAATGGTGGAAGGGTCCCCCGGAGGCAGTGAGGATAAGCTGGGTCGCCTTCTGTGTTTCACCCTCAAGGCATTGCCATAAAGCGCTGTGCTCGCTATCAATGGGCATAATTTGCGCCCCATTTAGCTTGGCTTCATGGGTGATAATCTCGCCTGCCATAACCAATGACTCCTTGTTGGCGAGGGC
>DAOWJM010000135.1 GCA_030640325.1 Dehalococcoidia bacterium
CCACCAACAAAGGGGCTGATAACATTTATCATCCCCACCGGTTTATTGAATATCTTCCCCAGCTCTCTGCGGAAAGGATGGGCTAGCTGACATGGGCTATAGCAGGTTATCTTGCCGTTAGCATCAACGCTAGCCACGCAGGCCTGGGTCTCGAGGTGACACCCTACCTGCTTTGAGGCAAAGAAGCTCTCTTCCACCACGACATCAGACTCGGCAAAGCCCTTTTCCACATCTCCTTTAACCAAAAAGGGCGGGGGGGTGAGATGCACGGCAATATTATTCCCGGCGTAATCATGTACCACAGGAGCACCGGGCTTCATAGCTTCCCGCGGGTCAAGGACAAAAGGTAATTTCTCATACTCTACTTCAATTAAATCCAGTGCTTCATCAGCCGTCTTCTCATCTACCGCTGCCACAGCAGCTACAGGGTCGCCAACATAGCGTGCTTTATCGGCAAGAATATACTCGTCGGCGTGCTGAATGCTGCCACTGGGAGCCATAGGCAGGTCACGAAAGGAGCGAGCCCACAGTGTTCTGTCCGTATCATCTACCGTGATTACAGCTTCAACTCCAGGGAAGTTCTCCGCTTTAGACTTGTCTATCTTCTTGATTTTAGCGTGGGGATGGGGACTGTGGAGCACCCTCCCAACCAGCATGCCCGGTAATTTTATATCGGGTGTATATCGGGCAGCCCCGGTAGCCTTAGCCACTGCGTCCACCTGGGTAATGCGTTTGCCTACTACTGAGAATTGTTCAGCCATGTTAGCTGCCTCCTTTCCCCATTTCTTCTGCGGCAGCTAATACCGCATCGACTATCTTCACGTAGCCAGTACATCGGCACAGGTTACCTGCCAGAGCCTTCTTGACCTCTTCCCGGTTGGGATTGGGGTTCTCATCCAGCAGGGCTTTGGTGGCTAGAATCATTCCCGGGGTGCAAAATCCACACTGTATGGCGCCATGTTCAATGAATGCCTTCTGAATTGGATGCAAGTTGCCACCTTCAGCCAGCCCCTCTATGGTGAGAATACTCTTTTCTCTGGCGGTCATCGCCAGGGTTAAGCACGAAAGCGCCGGTTTGCCATCAATCAAAACGGTGCAGGCTCCACACTCGCCAGCTCCGCAACTGAGCTTCGTCCCGGTAATGTCCAGCTTATCTCTTAGAACCTCAACCAGGGTCATATGCGGCTCTATGGGTATTTCATATGACCTGCCATTTACCATGAATTTTACCATTTGTTCTGCCATTATACTCCTTCTGGGCTATGCCCTTGCTCTGGTCAGTGCCTTTTCTACCGCTCGTCTCACTAACACCCTGACCATTCCCCTGCGGTATTCAACAGTTGAGCGCAGGTCAGCGATTGGTTTTGCCTCTTGAGCAGCTAACTGGGCTGCCTGTTCCACTACCTTTGGTTCAAGTGTGCTACCCTTTAATGCTTCCTCTGCGTGGGTAGCCCTAATTACAGTGGGGGCGACTGAGCCAAGGGCTATTCTAGCCTCCCCGCACCTATTGTCGGTAACTGTCAAGCTTACCGCTACATTGACCTTGGCGATATCAGCCGCCGTTCTCACCAGCTTAAAAAACGCCCCGCCTGTTTGTAGGGTGGGGCTTGGCAATATCACCTCGGTAACTATTTCACCTGGCTCTAGAACACTTTTGTTTACTCCGACAAAGAAGTCTTCGATAGGTATAATCTTTTCTGAGGCAGAACCGGTTATCCTCAACCTGGCAGCTAAGGCATATAGGGCAGAGGCTATATCTGATGCCGGTGTAGCTACACAAAGGTTGCCCACGGCAGTGCCCATAGTCTTCACCTGAACTGAGGCTATTTGACTGGCAGCTTCATGGAGAACAGCATAATCCCTCTCAATTATTGGTGAGAACTCTATGGAACGGATGGCGGTCAAGGCGCCGAACCTTAAGCCTGCTTCATCGCTCTGGATATAATCTAGCCCGGGAATATTCAGGATGCTTACCACATATTGTGGCTGGATTAGGCGCCGGCGCATCCTCGCCACCAAATCTATACCACCGGCGAGGACTTTTGCCTTTGTGCCATACTTACTGAGAATCTGTGCTGCCTCCTCAATGGTAGTGGGTTCAAAGTAGCCAAAAGGCTTCAACGGTTGTGTCATACCTTTGCCTCCTCAAAAGGGTGCGATATGTTACCCGGGCTGCTGAAGGTTTGATAGTCGTATCCTTTTGCTTGTGTAACGTAGTTAACCAGGGGCAATAACCCCTTGGCTCTTGCTGTCCAGAATGGGATTATACTACAGTATTTTGATTTTTACAACGCTCTGTAGGCTTATTTTGATTTACTTTGGGTTCTTTGGTCTGGTAAAATGTCCGGGGCAAAA
>DAOWJM010000092.1 GCA_030640325.1 Dehalococcoidia bacterium
CAATTTCGCCACCAATGAATGACATCCATATTGCAGCGCCGATAACCGCTATCGCTGCCAGTATAAATTTGAGGTAAACCGTCTTTAGGGGAATCTCCGCATATTTGGGTGAGGTAGCTTCTAGCTGTACAGGGTGGCTGCGCTCAAAGCGGAACATCTGCCTTACCCCAACTAAATACAGGATGAGGATGATAATGCTTGGGATGCCAACCCACCCCAGGGCAAATCCAGAGAACATCCCCCCAGCCCAGATACTCCCAAAGGCGATACCAATAAGCAATATTCCCACACCGGCTGAAGCCACGTGTCTTAAACGTGCCTTGCTCAGAACCGGAGCCGGGCGGTAGAGGATATCCAGCAAAGCCAGGATAAGGAGGTTAAACAGGCAACTCCCTAAGAGAGTGCCCATGGCTAAATCAGGAAGACCAACTAAGGCTGCCGAACTCACCCCGGTGACTAATTCAGGCACAGAGGTAATGGCAGCCAGCAGCACCAGACCTACCCACAGTCCACCCAGGCCCGTCTTTTCACCGATAGCATCACCATATCGGGCTAGCCTTGTCCCAGCGAATAGGATGATGACAAGGCAGGCAAGGTACTTTAACCAAACTAACCAAACCAAACTTTAAGGCTCCTGAAGATTTACAGTCTGCTGCTAGCATACTATATCGGGAACAAGCCCGTAAAGCATGTGGGGTCTATTTTCATTTTTTAAGCATATTTATAATCCTGCTAGAAAAGACCCTTTTAACAGTTGTGCGGAAATAGCCTCAGGGGTATTGACAGGCGCTTGGATAAGGTCTATATTATTATCCAACATGTGAGGTAGCCTTGAAGAAACATATTCTGCTCGTGGAGGGGGGGATGGGGAGGAGACAAGGGCGCTGCAATTGCCTTGGATGGCAGGTGTCAGTGCCCTTTTTTGTTGGGAGCAACCCAATCGAGTAGTTAGGAGTTAAAGACGATAAAATTTAGGAAAGGGGGGGATGAGTATAAGAAAAACTAAAAAATGATTTTATCAGCCAACTACCAAAATTCCATGAAAGGAGTGATTAAGTGGCAAAAGAAGAAAAGGAATTAACGGGAATGGATGCACTGGCAAGAGACTATGAGAGAGCGCCGGTGCCCGGGATGAAGCAGAAGCCGTGGTATAATGTGGGGATAGTATGGGGCGGTGTTGCCGCCTGCCTAGCTTGTCTTATGGTGGGGGGCTTGGTCGGGAGTTGGCTCGACCTTAGGACCGCCGCAATCGCAGTGCTATGTGGCTCCCTCATAACCATGACCATTGGTGCCATTTGTGCAGTGGTGGGGTCGCGGCTGAACCTGTCAACGGCAATGATAACTAGATTTGCCTTCGGCGATTGGGGGGTTTATCTGGTGGCTCTTGTCCTCGCTTTTGGCTGCTATGGTTGGTTCGCCGTTCAGCTTGGGTTGTTCGGTGAGACATTTCAGGCATCATGGGGGATTATGACCGGGATTACCCCGGGGGCGGTAGGCTTAATTCTAGCCATGATAATCGGTGGCATACTGATGATATCTACTGCCGTCTTCGGCTATCGGGCTTTAGCCTGGCTGAGCCTAATTGCCGTGGTACCCATGGTTCTGCTGATGGTAGCTTCACTGGTTATAGTCTTGGGTGATTATTCCTGGAGCGAGCTACTGGCGCGCGCACCACCGAGCCCGATGCCGCTGGTTTTTGTAATTTCAGTAATAGCTGGCGGGTTCATGGTGGGCGCTGTGATTACGCCTGATGTCGGCCGTTATGCTAAAAGCGCTGGGCACTCGGTTGGTGGCGTGGTTCTCGGCTTCTTTGTTTTCCAGGGTGTGGTTATGTACATCGGGACCATCCTGGGTAGCGCCACCGGTGAGTGGGACATCGTAAAGATTATGCTTGGACTGGGTTGGGGGCTCATTGCCCTGGTGGTATTGGTCCTGGCTCAGTGGACATCGAACGACAACAACCTATACTCGGCAGCGTTGGCATTTTCCGTAGTCTTCAGGCGATGGCCCAAGTGGGTGCTAACCGCAATTGCCGGCGCAATTGGCATAGGGCTGGCTCTGTGGGGGATATATGGCATGTTCGTAAGCTGGCTGCTGATACTATGTGTTTTGATACCACCTATAGCCGGGATTTACATAGCTGACTACTTCTTCATAAACCGGGACTTTTACAAATATGAGAACCTGCCTAAAACACCTAAGGCTCGGTGGTTGATGCTGGGAACATGGGTAGTTGCCTCATTTATTGCTTTCTGCACTACGGCTGCGCCGACCGGATTCGGCTGGTTCACCATAACCCAAATCCCAGCCATTGACAGCTTCCTAATAGGCTTTTTCCTGGCATTAATCGTAGGCTTGACGTATAAGAGAGTTAAAGGGGGATGGCCGGAAGCTACACCAGCATAGTGGTTCATCTATATTTGTAGTTATGGAGGTGTGAGAACGAAGATAAAGGTTATTGTGCCCATCATAGTAAGTGAATTTAACCAGGAAGTGAAGCGGGAATTTGAGCATTTCGCCGCCGAGGGCACAGAAATAGAGGTAGTAAATCTAACCAAGGGACCGGCATCTGTTGAGTCTCACTATGATGAAGCCGATGCTACTCCAGACATCCTGAGCAAGGTAAAGGAAGCCGAGGGGGAAGGATTTGATGGAGTAATCGTTGATTGTTTCGGGGATGTGGGAGTAAAGGCGGCACGCGAGATTACCAACATACCTGTTATTGGTCCCGGCGAGACATCGATGTTATTTGCCGCAGCCCTGGGTCACCGTTTCTCGGTGATAACTGTGCTGAAGAACCTGGTGCCAATGATGAGTAATGCGGCTAAGGTTTTAGGCGTCTACGAAAAATTAGCCTCGGTCAGGTATGTTGATATCCCTGTCCTGGAGGTGGCGGATAAGGAGAGATTAAAGAAGGCTTTATACCAGGAGATGCTTAGTGCCATAGAGAAGGACGGCGCCCATGTTCTCGCTCTTGGCTGTACCGGGATGACGGGTGTGGCTTCAGATTTA
>DAOWJM010000071.1 GCA_030640325.1 Dehalococcoidia bacterium
AAAGCCGATGCCATCATTATCAACTGCTTTGGTGATGTTGCGGTAGATGCCGCCAGAGAAGTAACAGATGTTCCCATCATCGGGCCAGGGAGCTCATCTATGGCTCTGGCACAGCTTCTGGGGCACAATTTTTCCGTGGTTGTACCTACATCTGGAGGTAACCTCATCGTTAGTAGAGTGGTAGCGAAAGTGGGCACAACCAAGCTTGCAAGTGCGAGGGCTGTTACCCCTGATATACCAGTGCTCGAATTGCAGGACGAGGCAAAACTTAGCGAAAAATTGACGGAAGCATCGCTAAAGGCAATTGAAGAGGATGGAGCACATGTCATTGTTCTGGGGTGCACCGGTATGGCTGGGCTGGCAGACAAGGTTAAACATGGGCTGGCTGAACAGGGCTACAACATACCAGTCGTGGACCCGTTAATTGTCGCTCTGAAGCTTGCCGAAATCTTAGTTGATATGAAGACTTCACAATCAAAATTAACCTACCCGCCACCCCCGGAAAAAGAAAGAACAGGTGGTGATTAAGTAGAGGGTGCTGTTAAAAAATAGCCATAGAAACAGGAACCCTCTAAAATCGCGATAGGCGGGGGCACAGCCTTTTTGTTATATTAATAAATCGCGTCCCGGGGTCGGCTTGACAGGGGGGTTGGCGTGCGCTAAAATACCGTGTCGGAATAAAGGTTTGGAAAGGACCGACACATCGTACCTGGAGGTAGAAAGTGACCTGAAACAAAAGCATGATATATGAGCGGGGTGTTCTCTATCCACAACTTACCTTGCAGATATGTAACTGCTCGGTTGTCTTCCACATAAATGCCCTAGTAACTGGATTTATTATCCACTTCTTCCCCATCAAACTCTCCTCACCACCAAATGCCCTTTTTTATGTGCTACCTGGTAAATCACTCCCGTGCTGAGAATCTATCCTGTGGGTGTTGCTACTGTAAAAGGCATAAGGCTTCACTCCACCTCGTTGTTTCAGAGAGAAGGGAGGTGAAAGCAGCATGCTGGTTACCTGCAACGGGATTGAGATTGACAGAAAGCAGGTATGTCGCTACTTAGGATATAGTGCTGATTACAAGCCGCCGGCACGTATCTTATCTTTAATAGATGAGTATGTAGAGCATGCTCACCACCTTATCGAACCAGCGTATTCATACACCATCAAGAATATTGAGCGAGTCGAGGGCTCCAGTGTTTTCATTGAGGGTTCGATTGTCTTCAGAAGCCGAGTCATCGCCCAATTGCTGGAGCAGTGCAGTAAAGTTTTGGTATTCATATCGACAATAGGCAATCGATTGGAGAAAAAGGCCTATCGACTGGCTGAGGATGGGCTTATAGTTCAGTCGGCTGTGTTAGATGCAATCGGGTCAAGTGCTGCTGAGAGAGTAGCCGATTTTGTGCAAGGCAGGATAGGGGAGATGACTGATGCTCAGGGGCTTTGCATAAGCCCGCGCTTTAGCCCAGGTTACTGCGATTGGGACATCAGCCATCAGAAGATGCTCTTCCGGGCTGTGGGTGGGAAGTCAACAGGTGTTCGCTTGACCGAAGGGTGTCTGATGATTCCCCGTAAGTCGGTATCGGCGATTATTGGTATCGGGCTCCGTAGTAGCAATGTGGAGCATTATAATCCTTGTAAAACCTGCAACAAGCGTGATTGTCCAAGCAGGAGGTAGAATCTAAGGATATGATTCGAAAGGGATTGGCTGGGGGTAGCTTCAAGCCTCTCACTGAAGAGTCGATAGATAGAATTCACCAAACTGCAATGCGAGTCATTGAGGATGTAGGTTTTGAGGTAAATTCGGAGATAGCGCTGGAACTCTTCAAAGGGGCTGGAGCTTGGGTTGACAGGGAAAAGCATCTGGTGCGTCTGTCTCGGAAAAGGGTCATGGAACTCATTGAGATGGCACCTTCCGAGATTAGGCTCTGTGGACAAGATGAGAAGCACGACATCCTCTTGGGCGGGCAACGGGTATACACCGGAACCGGTGGCACTGCCCTTTATATCTATCACCCAGACACTGGACAGAAGCAACTAGCCACCTTGGATGACCTGAAGCGCATTGCTAAACTGGTTGAGCAGTTGGATAACATCCACCTGTTTATGCTGCCCACCTATCCCAGCGAGCTGCCCGTAGAGCAGGTGGATGTAAACCGCTTCTTTGCCGGGCTAGACAATACCACCAAGCATGTCATGGGAGGTATTTACACCCTCGATGGAGTGAAGCAGGTAATACGGATGGCGGAGATTATTGCCGGCTCTGGGGAGAGGCTTCACCAGCGTCCTATTATCTCCATGATAACCTGTAGCATGAGCCCCCTGAAGATGGACAGGCACTATGGCGACCTGGTGGTGACCATCGCCCAGGCTGGCATCCCTCTGGTGTGTCCCGCTGAACCTTTATGTGGGGCTACATCACCGGTAACGCTTGCCGGAAACCTGGTGATTCAGACTGTGGACTCCTTGACGGGGGTGCTCCTTACCCAGATTGTTAATCCAGGGACACCAGTTGTCTTTGGCTCAGTTTCCGCCAGCACTGATTTCAGGGACCTCAAGTACCTAGCGGGCTCGGTGGAGATGGGTCTCCTTAATGCGGCTGGCGCCCAAATAGCACAGTTCTACAAGCTTCCCTTTTATGCCACCGGCGGGATGACCGACTCCAAGGTGCTGGATGCCCAGAGTGGCTATGAGTCTGCTCTCACCAGCCTGCTCTGTGCCTTAGCGGGTGCTAATTTTATCCACGACGCTGCGGGGCTCATGGAATTCGCATTGACCACATGCTATGAGAAGTATGTTATAGACAACGAGATACTGGGAATGGTGATGAGAGCAGTTGAAGGTATAGCGGTGAACGATGAGACCCTAGCCTTTGACCTCATCAAACAGGTAGGACCGGGGGGTAATTTTATCACCGCCAAGCACACCAGGCATTTCATGCGGGATGAGCACTACCAGCCCTCCCTGAGCGATAGGGATAGCAGGGAGGAGTGGGAAGCCAGGGGAGGAAAGACCACCTGGGAAAGGGCAGCGGAAGGGGCGAAGGAGATTATAGCCAACCATAACTACAGCCTGCCCGCTGCGGTAAGACAGCAAGTGCTCTCGGAGATAGCGGACATCGTGGACTGATATGCTAGTAATCGGGGAAAACATCAATGCATCAAACAGGTCTGTGGCTGAAGCCATCGCCAGCAGGGATAGGGAATTCCTGCAAAGTTTGGCTATGGCTCAAGTTACGGCTGGGGCTGATTTCATCGATGTGAATAGCGGCGTAGGGAGTGACTCCCCAGAGTGTGAACCTGCAACTATGGGGTGGTTGGTGGAAGTGGTTCAGGAAGTCACAGACAAGCCGCTTGTTATCGACAGCAACAGCCCGAGTGTGATAGAGGCTGCACTGCACAAATACCGCGGCGAAAGGCTAATGATAAATTCGGTCACTGCTGAGCTTAAGAAACTAATACCCATTGGCTCTTTGGCAGTGGAGCGTCGAGCCTGGGTGGTGGCTCTGGCTATGGGAGCGAATGGGATACCCAGCAGTGTTGAAGGGCGTCTAGCTGCCTGTGAGCAAATAATGACACACTTGACTCAGCTAGGTTTGGAGGCAGAGCAGATATTCTTCGACCCCTTGATACTTCCTGTTGCTGTGGATTCTGCCCAGGGGATGGTTACACTGAGGAGTCTGGAGCAGATAAAATCTCGCTATCCGGCTGCCAAGACGGTGTTGGGTTTGAGCAATATTTCCTATGGTTTACCCGGTAGAAGCTTGGTCAACCGTGCCTTCCTGCTAATGGCAGCCTACGCTGGACTTGATGCGGTAATCTTAAATCCCCTTGACGCCAAAATGATGAGCATAATCAGGGTGGCTGATATGCTTACGGGTGAGGACACTTCTTGCAGGGGATACATCAGGGCTCACAGGAGGGGCATTTTAGTAGATTAGAGAAAAACACTATGGCAAGACAAGGGATAGTAGTAGAACCCTACCAGAGGCTCAAACCGGAGCAGGTGGAACAGATACACCGGGCTTCCCTGTCTATACTGACCGACCCTGGCGTGGTGTGTTTCAACCGAAGCACTGCTGAAATCTTTGGTGACCATGGCGCTGAGGTCTTGTCCATCCAGCAGGGAGGTGCAGCTTGCTGGCTTCTCAAGATACCCGAGAAGGTGCTCACCGATGCAGTGCAGGCAGCACCGAAGGTGGTGAAGCTGGGGGCACGAGATGAGAACAACTGCCTCATCCTTGATGGACAGGAGCCCAGGGTGTACTTTGCCTCAGGCTCTGAGGCTAACAACTGGCTGGATGTGGATATAGAGACTTTTGTCAGTAAGCGTAACCCGGGCATTGAGGTTGAGTTCCCCGTGTTTAGGGTAGAAAAGGGCACTGTGGACAGGCTAGCCAGGGCAGCGCATCTCTGCGAGCACCTAGACTCTTGGGACAGCTTTCTGCGCCCGGTCAATATTCAGGACGATGATATCACCGATGATAACAAGGATGTTAACAAGTTCTTCGCCTCACTGAACAATACCACCAAGCATGTGATGTCCGGGTTAACCGAGCTCGGTCAACTGAGCAATGTGGTCAGGATGTCTCAGATTATAGCTGGTGGAGAGGACAGGCTGAGGGAGAATCCCATCATCTCTTTCATCACCTGCATGGTAAAAAGTCCTCTACAGCTTGTAGACGATACTACACAGAAAGCGATAGAGATAGCCAAGATAGGTATACCTCTGGTCATCTCCAGCTCCCCCCAGGGCGGCTCCACTGCCCCAATTAGAGAAGAGGGCATGGTAGCTCAAATCAACGCTGAGCTCCTAGTGGGCATTGCCTTAACCCAATTGGTAAACAAGGGTACTCCTGTGCTCTATGGCAGTGTGCCGGGTAGAGCCAGCATGGTCGACCTTTATGATTCCTACGGAGTCCCTGAGTTCAGCCAATATAACATTGACTGCGTCCAGATGGCGCGCTATTACGGTCTGCCCTGCTACTCCACCGGGGGTATCTCCGATGTAAGGGTGCCTGGGATACAGGCATCGGTGGAAAGGCTGTTTTCGCACATCCTTGTGACACTGGCCGGACCTCAGTATATCCACTATGCCTTTGGTCTTCTGGAGCGAACCAATACCTTCTGTCCCGTTCAGGCAGTGCTGGATGATGTCCACATAGGTATGGTAAAGAGATTTATCAGACAGCCAATGGTGACCGCTGATAGCATTTCGGAATCTCTGGAGCAGATAAGAAGGGTCATGGGCACCTCCCATAAGCTCTATGTTCGGTTTGTGCGGAGCGCGCTTCGTTCTGGGGAGATTGCACCCCCATATCCCTTTGAAGGCGAAGGCAAGGACATGGTGGACGAGACGCTCTTTCGGGCGCGAGAGAGGATGGAGGAGATTCTGTCATTGCCTCCATCCCATATAGCTGGGCAGGTCGTGGATAAGGTATTTCAGGAAGTACCTGGTCTGTTGACCAGATTGAGAGATTCATAGGACGGTGTAGAACATGACAGAAGATATACTGGCACTTATCAAGGGAAATGTCATCCAGGGAAGGGTAACCCAGGATGATGAGGGCTTTGATGAGGGGGTGGTGGGGCAGCCGGGAGTCAGCGAGCTTACCGAGAAAGCCCTTGCCCGAGGCATCGGCCTCAGGGATATAATAAATAAGGGGCTAACCGAAGGCATGGACATCGTGGGGCAGAAATTTGAGGCTAAGGAGTATTATATTCCGGATATGCTAGCCTCGGCTGAAGCGGTGGGGGCAGCTATGGAGATACTGGAGCCCCACCTCGCCAAGAGTGGTATCAAGTCCAAAGGCAAGATAATTGTGGCTACGGTAGAAGGAGACCTTCACGATATCGGAAAGAACATAGTCTCCATACTGCTTCGGGGTGCCGGTTACATGGTCAAGGATTTGGGCAATGATGTCTCCCCCCAGACCATCGTAGCTGCGGTAATAGAAGAAAAGCCTCAATTTGTGGGATTGTCTGCCCTGCTTACCAGCACCATGATACACATGAGGGATACCATCCAGGCACTCACAGCAAGTGGGCTTAGGGACAAGGTGAAAATTATCATCGGTGGAGCTGCTGTCTCGGAGAAATTTGCTCAAAGCATAGGTGCTGATGGCTACGGGGCTGATGGCTTCCAGGCAGTAAGGGTAACGGAATCCCTAAGCTCCAGCAAAGAGAATAAAGGGGGAGACCATGGCTGAGATAGATGCTTACAATGAGGCGCTTAGAAGCGGTCACTATCAAAAGAACGATGGGCTTCTAGGAAAATACGATAACGTGCGCCGCTTCTGGGAGGATGAAGAGCTTGGTCTTTACCTCAGACCCTATCTGGAGCAGCTGGTAGCCCGAAAAGAGGAGCGTGGTGAAAGGCTTCGTGTACTGGACCTGGGATGCGGCAGTGGGGATGGCTTTGAGTTCGTCACTAGCATCAGCAACAGCAAGTCCTTGATTTCAGAGAGGGTTATAAAGCCCGGCATGCTTGAGTTTTACAAAGGAGTTGATATAAACGAGGGATTGCTGAGGCAGGCGCAGGACATCTACGGGAACGAACAGAATGCGGTCTTCGTCCTCTCGGACTTTAATGACTATGGATTCTCCAAGGAACAGCCGTATGACCTGTATCTGGCTAACTACGGAACGCTATCCCACAACACCGATGAGCAGACCGTGGAACTATTGAGTAACATCGCCAGGCACAGCAAAGATGGCGCCCTCGTCATCGTTGACTGGCTGGGGCGCTTCTCATATGAGTGGCAGACGCTGTGGACAAGGGATTTTGAGCATAATCAGTGGATAGACTACGCCATTTCCTATATCTATCCAGGCGGTGGAACAAAGCAACACCAGCTGACCTATTTCCAGCTGAGGCTCATGGGACGCAGTGAGGTTCTGCAAGTCTACCGGCAAGCTAGGAGGAGGGCTGGGAGGAGCATTGCTTTGCGCAAGCTGGCTGACCGCTCCTCATTCGTGGGGCGTCACATGGACACAGCCCAATACCACCCCCTCTGTCAGCCCCTGCGCCGATTGGTCAATTCTCTTTTTGAGCCCAACCTGTGCACCAATCTAGATGAGGTCTTGATTCTCTATATCCCCAGAGACGGCTTCACTGAGGTAAATACCTACCACCAGAGGTTCGCTGATTGCTGGAACTACCTGATAACCTATACCAAGGCACTACTTGAGGGAAGCAAAGTCCCGGAAGCGTTGGCAGAGATGCCTCTGTCTCTTAGGAGGTCGCTCAGTGCTATGAAGGACATAGTGAAAGCGGCAGCTAAGATGAAAATAGGAAATGCTCGAGCTAGCCTGGTCGAACCGCAATTGGGCTACTGCCTTAGGGAACTGGAGATGAAGCTGCAGCAGGGGTGGGGATGCGGACATGGGCTGGTGGCTATCTTTGAGGTGGTGAAGTGAAAGCTTTTGTCATCATTTGGCAGGAGGATTTATAGATATGGCTGGTATCTCAGGAACTAGTTCGGGCAGCAAAGATGTCTTAGAGTTGATGTTGAGCAGGCTACATCACCGAGGACCGAGGGGGGAGTGGATACACCTTGGAAAGAAGGTTGCCCTTGGATGCTGTGTTCTACCCTCAGAGGCTAATCATTCAGGAAGAGCATACGCACAGATGGCTGACACAGTTGTGGTAATAGATGGTCATCTCTACTCTGAAGAAGGGATTCAGTTGCCTGAAGCAGACCTCCTGGTTAGCCTTTATAGCAGATTTGGTCCTACATTTGTGGAGCGGCTGGACGGCGATTTCGCCCTTTGTTTAGCTACTGATAACGAGCTAATACTGGCTAGGGACTCCGTGGGACTGCGTCCGCTCTTCTATGGTTATAAGGATGGTGCTCTCCACTTCGCCTCTGAGATGAAAGCCCTCCTGGGTTTATGTGCCGAGGTTCTGGAACTACCGCCGGGACATGTCTATACTCAACAGCAGGGACTTCGACCATTCAAGAGCCCACGATATTCGGTTCCCGAATTTGATAGCCCTGAAGAAGCGGCTCGCATTCTCGCCGAGCTATTGCAGGGGGCTGTGGAGATGCGGCTGAAGGCTGGCAATGTTAGCGGCGTCCTGCTCAGCGGCGGTCTAGACTCGAGCATTGTTGCCTACCTAGCAAAGGAATTTCAGCCCGACCTAAAGACGTTTACCGTAGGTGCTAGCATAAATGACTCTGAAGACCTGAGGCGGGCACGAGAGATGGCACAGTATTTGGGCACTGAGCACTATGACTATATCTACAGGGAGAGGGAAATAGAGCAGGTGTTGCCTCAGGTCATTTACCACCTAGAGTCCTTCGATGAGGACTGTGTCTATGGAGCGGTAGCCAATTATTTCGCCGCCAGGCTGGCTGCCCAGCATACCGATTGTGTGCTATGTGGTGAGGGGGCTGATGAATTCCTGGGTGGTTACCACGAACTGAAGGAAGCCAGAAATGAAATAGAGTTTCTTCAACTTTCTCAAGACCTAATCAGCAATGCCTACCATACGGCGCTTCAGAGGCTTGACCGGATGATGGCAGCTCACTCGCTGGAATTTCGCCCCCCCTTCTTAGATGGGAGGGTCATTGCCTTTTGCTCCAAGATTCCCCCAGCATGGAAGGTCTATGGCAAGAAAAAGGTTGAGAAATGGATTTTGAGGAAAGCCTTTGCTGGTTTGCTGCCTAGCAATATATCAAATAGGGTGAAGCAGGCGTTTGCCTCAGGGGCTGGCTCAGCAAAAGTTACTGAATTGATTGGGCAGAGAGCAGGCTCCGCAGAAAATTCTATGTATGAACAGACCGAGCCCACCATAGCACTGAAGTCTGAAGCAGAGATATACTACTATCGGCTATTCAAGGAGAAGTTCCCAGAGGACTCTTTTGAAAAGCTGGTCA
Organism: Dehalococcoidia bacterium; assembly: GCA_030640325.1. Taxonomy (GTDB): domain Bacteria; phylum Chloroflexota; class Dehalococcoidia; order Dehalococcoidales; family BS750m-G39; genus DAOWJM01. The sequence continues at coordinate 8,883 of DAOWJM010000071.1, forward strand.
CAAGATGGGACCCTCTTACTAGGCGATAACGGCAAGCATCTTTTCTACTTTTCACCCTGAAAAATCTGGCGATTTTCCAGGGAACTCGATTTAGCCTAAAATCCTCTTTATCTCTTCCATATCCGTTTCCATTACATAGGGGATACCAGAAACCTCAGCCGCTTCCGTGGTGAGCGCCATTATATCGTTTCTATCTACATATTTAAGGGCAAATTTGCGTTCCCCAGCCATGAGCTGCCTTAAGCCAGTAGCCAGCCGATCGTAATAGGTATAGATTCCTATTGCCGCTGGCGGAATCCTTTCAAAAGCGTCCCCATATTTTTCCTTAAGTTCTGCCGCCCAGGCGAAGGTTTGAAAGAAGGCTTTCCTATATTCATCACCTGCCCCGTGCTTTTTCTTGAGAAGATGCTCCTGCGTTTTTCCCACCATAGCTGCGGTAACAGTAGCCCGGCCCATACACACCGCCTTTATATAAGGTGCTCCAAGGGCTATAGCCTTGAAAATTTGGTCCTCAAGGGCAATACCGCCGGCAATGGCGCAACTGGGGATGAAATCGCCTTTCTCATCAAGCCTCCTGAGGAATTTATAGAGGAGGCTTTCCAGATATACCGTAGGTATACCCCACTCATTCATCATTCGCCACGGGCTCATTCCAGTTCCACCACCGGCACCGTCCACAGTGAGCAGGTCTATCTTGGCTTCCGAGGCGAACTTCACTGCCCGGGCTAAATCCGCCGGCCTATAGGCACCTGTTTTAAGGGTAACATACCTGGCGCCGATTCCCCTCAGTCTTTCCACTTCTCTTAAAAAGGACTCCTCATCCACCATTCCCAGGCGTGAGTGCCTCTCGAATTCTCGCATTTCCTTGGCTTTATAAGCCTCTTGAACCACATGGGATTCAGGGTTAGGGAAAACCATGTATCCCCTTCGCTGAAGCTCGATAGCCCTTTCCAGAGTGGGCAGCTTAACCTCCCCACCAATGGATTTGGCGCCTTGTCCCCACTTTATCTCAATACCCTCGACTCCGAGTTTGTCTATTGCATATTCGGGAACACCAAGACGAGTGTCCTCCACATTTGCCTGAACTAGCATAGTGCCATAGTCTTCATACCATTCCTGGTATACCCTTACCCTTCTTTCAAGCTCAGGGGATCTAATAACCTTTCCGTTTTTAAACTCGGCGTCGGGGTCCGTGCCACAAACGTTCTCCCCGCAGACAAGGACTACCCCACAGATAGCAGCGGCAATAGCAGTGCCTTCCCAGTTCACCCTGGCTATTTCAGTGGAACCCAGAGCGCCGGTGAAGAAGGGAACCTTCATTTTAATTCTTCTATCCTCGGCGCCAATCTCGGTAGAGAGGTCAACAGCAGGGAAGGTGGCTTTATCTGGGTCTGCCTCAACGCCCATCGCCCCAACACAGGTCCCCTGGATATTAAAGTGAGAGAAATCCACGGGGTAGTCTTTCTCCGCCCCGGCAGTAATGCTGCCAAAGGGCTGAGGATATAGCACTTCACGACCTCTCAAGGCTGATTTCCCTACCTCACAAAGCCCAGGGCAATCATCAACGCAGGCTACGCACAGCCCTGAAGAAGATGGTGAGACTCTATTTCTGGTTTTGGTTGCTGCACTGGCATTCGGCTTGCTTAATGACATTGATTACCTCCTTATATTTTTACCGGTATTCCCCTTTCCTTAAGGTATCTTTTGGCTTCAGGTATAGATATTTCTCCAAAGTGGAAGATAGAAGCAGCTAGAACTGCGGATGCCTTACCTGTCACCACAGCATCATAAAGGTGCTCTAACTTACCAGCACCACCTGAAGCAGTAACTGGAATACTAACCGCCTCGGCTACCGCTCTGGTCATCTCCAAATCGTAGCCTTCCTTTGTTCCATCAGCGTCCTTGCTGGTAAGCAAAATCTCTCCCGCGCCCAACTCTTCCACCCGCCTTGCCCAGTCAACAATCTCAAGCCTGGTAGACTCGGTGCCGCTTTTTACCACTACTTCAAGTCGGGGGAGATTGCTCCCCGGTGGATTTTTCCTGCCATCAATGGCAACAACCAGCCTCTCCCTGCCAAACTGCTTGGCGGCTTCCTTAATGAGTTCTGGCTTCTTCACTGCGGCAGTATTTATTGAAACCTTGTCCACACCAAGGTCGATTAGTGCTGCCATATCCTCAATACTGCTGATGCCTCCACCGACGGCGAAGGGGATAGTAACCACATCACAGACCTTTTTGGCCCATTCTAGCCTTGTTTTTCTATTCTCTACAGTAGCGAAGATATCCAGGAAAACAAGCTCATCGGCTCCCTCCCGACAGTAGGCTTTGGTTGCCTCCACCGGGTCACGGGCATCCCTCAGATTGACAAAGTTTATCCCCTTTACCACCCTCCCATCCTTAACGTCCAGACAGGGTATAATTCTTATCTCTTTCATCTCAAAGCTCCCAAAATCTGATTAGATTCTGGAACTCAATGACGGTGCTCATGGCGTAATTCTCAGCTTCTATGCCAGCTTCCTCAGCGGCAGCTACGGGATTCAAGCCCCCGAGGAGAATGACCCCAATTCTATTAAGTTCTACCGGGATTTCGCACACTGGTTCGCTGGTGTTACCCATCAA
>DAOWJM010000036.1 GCA_030640325.1 Dehalococcoidia bacterium
AAAGCCGATGCCATCATTATCAACTGCTTTGGTGATGTTGCGGTAGATGCCGCCAGAGAAGTAACAGATGTTCCCATCATCGGGCCAGGGAGCTCATCTATGGCTCTGGCACAGCTTCTGGGGCACAATTTTTCCGTGGTTACAGTTTTATCTAGACTTGCCCCATTAATCGACACGATAGCTGCCGAACTGGGCACAACCAAGCTTACAAGCACAAGGGCAGTGGATATACCAGTGCTCGAATTGGAGGATAGAGCCAAGACGGTGGAAAAACTGACCAAGGAGTCGGTGAAGGCAATTGAGGAGGATGGAGCACATGTCATTGTTCTGGGGTGCACTGGTATGGCGGGACTGGCAGACCAACTTAAACATGAGTTGGCTGAACAGGGCTACAACATACCGGTGGTGGACCCGTTAATTGTCGCTCTGAAGCTTGCCGAAATCTTAGTTGATATGAAGACCTCACAATCAAGATTAACCTACCCACCGCCCCCGGAAAAAGGGAGGACGGGTAGTGATTAGGTGAAAAGGACGGTAGGCAATGGTTACTTTAAAGGTTAGTAATGAGAAATGCACTGGTTGTAGAGCGTGCGAGGTTGCTTGCTCTTATCACCATCGGGAGGGGATTTTTAATCCTAGAGCAGCCAGCTTGCGGGTCTGCAGGAGTGAAAAAGAGGGGAAGTTCTCTATCATATTATATAGTGATATGCCTGAGGAAGAGAGGCAGGGGCGGTTCCCTTGCGACCTTTGCGAAGATGAGCCCCAGCCTGTATGTATCAAGTACTGCCAACCAAATGCTATTACAATAGAAGAGATAGGACAGTAATAACTGGGGGTATTATCATGCAAAAGAGCTTTGGTTTTGCCGGAAAGATTCTTCGAGTGAATTTAACCACTGGTGGTATCTGGACGGAACCAACAGAGCAATATGCCAAGAAGTTCCTAGGGGGCAGGGGAATAGGCGACTGGCTCCTTTATGATGAAGTTAAGCCGTGGGTTACGCCTTTTGACCCTCAAAATAGATTGATATTTGATACCGGCCCTTTGGTTGGAACCCTAGCCCCTTGCTCCACCCGGCATAGTATAGAAGCTAAGAGCCCCATGACCGGTGGGGTTGGGTCAGATAACTCCGGCGGTCATTTCTCACCCGAGTTAAAATTTGCCGGATATGACCACATTGTGATTCAGGGAAGGTCAAGGAAGCCTGTCACCTTATGGATAAATGATGGGCAGGTGGAATTACTAGATGCCTCCCATATTTGGGGGAAGACCACTTGGGACACCGATGACCAGATAAAAGGGGATATGGGCGATGACACGATTCAAGTGGTTTGCATCGGTCCGGCTGGTGAAAACTGGGTAAGAAGTGCTGCCATCATAGCAAACCGGGCTCGTGCTGCGGCGAGATGCAGCCTAGCAGCAGTTATGGGCTCAAAGAACCTTAAGGCTGTTGCCGTCAAGGGGACTGGCTCGCTTCGCATCGCAGAACCGAAACTGTTCATGGCGGCAGTAGACCACGCCTGGGAGAAGATAGGTAAGTCCCCGGTAGCGGAGGCTTTGATAGGCTTCGGCACCTACTTCATGACACCCACTGCGAATGACCTGAATTTTTTGCCATTCAGAAATTTCCAGGATGCGTACATGGACCCCCGCAAGGTAGAAAAACTGACGCCTGAAGTGTTTAGGGATGAGTACGAGACAGGAAGAATAGCTGGTCTTTGTTGTCCTCTGGCTTGCAGTCACTTCTACGAGGTAAGACACGGTCCATTCGCTGGTCTCAAATGCGAGGGCTTTGAAGGTAATGACGCATGGAATTGGATGGCAAGATTTGACATTGACTACCCTCCGGCAATAATAAAATTGCATGGGCTATGTAATGAATTAGGGCTAGATGAGGATAACGCTTCAGCGGTCATAGGTTGGGCCTTTGAAGCTTATCAACGAGGCATCCTAAGCACTGAAGATACGGACGGGCTCAAGCTTGAGTGGGGTGACTATGGGGTGGTAGCTGAGCTACTCCGAAAGCTTGCTTATCGGGAGGGGTTTGGAGACCTCCTCGCTGAAGGTGTCAAAAGGGCTTCTGAGATAGTGGGCAAAGGCTCTGAAAGATTCGCTATTCATGTTAAGGGGCAGGACTCCGTTGAACCTATGCGAGCTCTCAAGGCCTATACATTGGGCTGTTGTGTTTCCCCAAGGGGTGGAACGCACACTAGGGGGGCTCCTATGGTGGAGATGATGCCAGATATCACCGATGAGTTTGCCCAAAAGACGTGGGGAGCCCCGGCACCAACTGGTCCATTTTCATATGAAAACAAGGTCGAGCCTGTAGTGTATGTCGAAAGGCTGCATGCAATTTTTGACAGTATGAATATTTGCAACATTGCCAGCGTTTGGGGCTCTCCTGACTTGCTGAATCCAGATGACATAGCCAATCTATATTCGGCAGCTACCGGTGAACATATGACTGGAAATGAAATGATGATGATAGGGGAGCGGATTCACAATATTGAGAAGGCATTCAACACGCTCCATGCTGGTTTCTCTCGCAAGGACGATTATCCACCCCAGAGGTTCATGGAAGAACCCATTGCCAGTGGACCGGCTAAGGGGGAGCGCTTGGCAAAGGACAAGTGGGATAAAATGCTCGACCGATACTATGAACTACATGGATGGAATAGGGAAACTGGCTGGCAAACTAGAAAATGTCTGGAGGAATTGGAGCTGGGAGATATTGCTGATGACCTAGAAAGAGTGGGGAGACTTCCTCGCTGACAGGGTATCTAATAAGGGGAGTGCCGCTTAGAATAGGTGATGGAGAGGACAGAGATGAAATCAATATACATTATAAACCCACTAATAACTAAAGAATTTGAGAAGATGACACTCAGAGAAGCTGAACCAGCAGCATCGCCTGAAACCCAATTACGGGTGGTAAGCATTGATAAAGGTCCTGCCTCTATTGAATGTTGTTATGATGGGGTTATAGCCGCGCCTTATGTGGTCAAAAAGGTTAGGGAGGTAGCGGATAAAGCCGATGCCATCATTATCAACTGCTTTGGTGATGTTGCGGTAGATGCCGCCAGAGAAGTAACAGATGTTCCCATCATCGGGCCAGGGAGCTCATCTATGGCT
>DAOWJM010000133.1 GCA_030640325.1 Dehalococcoidia bacterium
ATCCAGGGGAGGAAAAACAGCCCATTGACAGCGAAATACCAAAATCTTTGGCTGTTCCATTTCCGATAAAAGCTTGGAAATCAAGGCTGAAATACGCTCTCGCTCCCAATTATCCAAGTCCAAAGCTATAGCAGGACAAATAGCAACACATAATCCACAGCCGCGGCAGGCATCCAGGTCAAAATTGGCTATCCCCGGACTCTCCAGCTTGACCGCATCATAAGGGCAATAAAAGGCGCAGTTGCCACAGCCTATGCACAAGTCTCTATCCGCTTTTACCTTCAGACTATGCCGTTTCAGGGTTATAACTTCTCTCCCATAGCCGAGTTGCTCCAACAAGAGGTTGAGTGCCAGGATTCTGCGCCCGGTGATTGGGCTTCCCCTCTCAAACCGGCAGTAATTCTCATCGCAGGCAAGCACATAAATTTCCTTTATCCCCATAGCTATGGCTTTCAAAAATACTTCCTCTGAAATGCGACCAACACAGGGAACTGATAGCGGGATAAACTTTGACACCCCAAATAGCCTCTCTATCCCCACAAAGTCGGGGGCGCTCCCCTTACACATAATAACCAGCGTATCACTGTCATACTCCTGCTTCGCTCTCTCCAGATACTTAATCAAAGAACCATAGTCATAATAGATGATGTCAATGGCTTTAGCAGGACAGGCGGAGTAGCAGATTCCGCACACCTGGCACTTTTCTATCTCCAGAAAGGTCTTACCAGTTTCAGCATCCTTTTTTATCGCCTCAAAGGGGCAGAGGGAGGAACAAATAGAGCAACTGCTACAATGCTCCTCATTTAGCTTGAGTGCCACCCTCTGCTCGGTAATTTGCTCGCTCAATATAACCCCCTTCTCATCTCAGGTGAAACTGTCCTAATAAGCCTCAGAGTAATAGTGCAATACACACCCCACCACACCCCCAGCCAAAGCCTCAAGAATAAAGTCAGGATAGATAGTGTCAAGTCATATCAACAAGAGAATAAAGAATACAAAAATTCCGTTAATTCAACCAATTTTAGCGTTACCGCTTGGAGCTGTCAATCATTTCGCCAATGTGTTGACAGCCAACCAATTATATGATACACTTGTTTTAAGAACAAATGTATTAAGGGGGCAACGATGGCTGGCATTTCCAATACCCGGTTGCGCATCCTGAACTTTATCCGCAAATTCCTTGATGAAAGGGATTATACCCCTACAGTCAGGGACATTGCCCGAGGGTGCAACATCAGCACACCGTCCGTAGTTCAGCACCATCTGAATACGCTGGAAAGGCAGGGATATATCCACCGCGACCCGAAGGTATTCAGGAGCATCCAGCTTGTTGAGAGAAAACGAGAGGCTATCTCGCGAGTGCCCCTACTGGGAACCATTGCCGCTGGTAAACCGATACCGGTGCCCACCTCAGATACCTGGACTTCCATCCCCGAGGAGACACTCCAGTTAACTGATGAGGTGACCCGGGGTAAGAAAGGTATCTATGCTCTCAGGGTAAAGGGTTTTTCCATGATTGATGCCCTGGTTGGTGACGGAGACATCGTCCTGGTACAACAGACAAGCACGGTGGAAGATGGGGAGGTGGCTGCGGTCTGGCTCAAGATAGAGCAGGAGGTAACCCTAAAGAAGGTCTATCATGAAGCTGGTCGGATTCGCTTGCAGCCAGCCAACACGCAAATGGAGCCAATGTACTACCAGCCGGAGGACGTGGAGATTCAAGGTAAAGTAATCGGAGTTTTACGCAAGCTATAAATCAAGGGAGGTTCAAGAATTGGCTAAGCTACTGGAAAAACCGGAGGAGTTGAAGGTAAGTGTAAACGTCCAGGGTGTGCCTCTAACCCTGGTCAGAGATGGAGAGAAACAACGTGTGACCAAAGTATATCAAAACTGGCGTGTAGTCGAGGAGTGGTGGGGAAAGGAGATTTCGAGAAATTACTTCAGGGTTAAGACCAATCGAGGTCTGGTTTATGATATCTATCGGGATATGCCAACTGGCTGTTGGTACCTGAGCAGAATTCATGATTAGCTCCAAATGAGCTGATTTGTCTATAAATACCACCATAGTTTCTCCGCCCTCCCACCTCTGTTCACCCCCATTCCCCCACCCCAATTGACAGCCCCACTGGCGGCTAGGTAAACTAGTCCTATCATGACAGATATTGAAGCCATTGGTCGCCAGCTAGCTGAGGCAGTTAAAGGATACAGCGCCGACTATATAGAGGCTCGCCTGGAGCAGAGCCAACGGAGCCATATCACCTACCGGGGCAAAGAGCTGGAATCCATCGGTCAATCAACCGCCGTCGGGGGAAATGTGCGAGCTCTGGTAAGAGGCGGCTGGGGCTTCGTTAGCTTCAATAACCTGAGTGACCTTCCCCGCAGAATAGAGCTGGCGGTAAAACAGGCCCAACTGGTGGGCAAGGAAGAAAGCAAGCTCGCCCCAGTTGAACCTATAGTTGATATTGTATCCACTGAGATAGATAAAAAACCACTGACTATCCCCTTAGCTGAAAAGAAGCAACTACTGGATGAATATAACGACATTATCTGGCGCACCCCAAAGCTCCAGACTTCAATTATTGCCTATGGTGACAGCCATAAAAAGGTCATCTTCTTGAGTTCATCAGGTAGCTATATCCAGCAGGAGAGGTCGGATATTGCCCTGCGCCTGACCGCTGTAGCCACTGAAGGCAGCGAGGTGCAACAGGTAGGACTGAGCCTGGGCAGTAAAGGTGATTTCAGCTCGATGCAGGGTCTCCACCAGCAGGTGGAACAGATGGCAAAGCACGCTGTGGAGTTATTATCCGCCCCGCAGGTAAAGGGGGGAGAATATACCGTAGTACTAGACCCGGTTCTGGCTGGCGTCTTCGCTCATGAAGCCTTTGGCCACCTATCGGAGTCGGACTTCGTTTATGAAAACGACCGCCTGCGGGAAATTATGGCCCTGGGCAAGAAGTTCGGCAGCAAGGAGCTTAATATCGTTGACAGTGCCGCTATACCCGGACTGCGAGGCAGCTATAAGTATGACGATGAAGGGGTACCGGCAACTAAAACCTACCTTATCCGTGAAGGGGAACTGGTGGGCAGACTCCACTCCAGGGAAACTGCCGCCAAGATGGGAGAAAAGCCTACCGGCAATGCCAGAGCCATCAACTATCATTACCCACCTATTGTGCGCATGACCAATACCTATATTGAGCCCGGCTCAGCCTCCTTTGACGAGATAATAGCTGATATCAAGGAAGGGGTCTACGCCAAGAACTGGTTTGGTGGCACTACCAGTATGGAGATGTTCACCTTCTCCGCCGGTGAAGCCTATATGATTCGCCATGGCAAGCTCGCCGAGGCACTGCGACCGGTAGTGCTTACCGGCAACGTATTCACCACCCTTAATAATATAGATGCTATCGGCGATGACCTGGAGATGAACCAGGGCGGTGGCTGCGGTAAGGGGGAACAGTCCCCCCTGCCGGTGTC
>DAOWJM010000012.1 GCA_030640325.1 Dehalococcoidia bacterium
GGCAGGTGAGCAAGTTGTTGCTATAATGGAGCTAATTTATTTTGGTTGGCTGTAGATGAATAAATCTGTTTTGCCCTATCACCGAATAGTGGCTAAGTTCGGCACCAGCCTGCTTACCGGCGGCAGCGACCGTTTGAACCGGGACATAATGTCAAGCCTGGTAAGTCAGGTGGCACAACTGCATAAGCAAGGGCTGGAGATGATTATAGTTTCCTCCGGGGCTATAGCCTCTGGCAGGCATAAACTGGGGCTAACCAAACAGATTAAAGGTATTCCTTTTAAGCAGGTGCTGGCTTCAGTGGGGCAACACCGCCTGATGAGCCTCTATGAGCAACTTTTCAGTCAGTATAATATCACTGTGGCTCAAGCCTTGCTTGCCAAGGCTGACCTCCTAGACAGGGCTGGCTATCTGAATGCCCGCAATACCCTTCTAGCTCTGCTGGAGTTGAGGGTATTATGCATTGTCAATGAAAACGATGTGGTGGCAGTAGATGAGATTCAAGAGGCTATATTTGGCGATAATGATAATCTTTCAGCTATGGTAGCTAATCTGATTGATGCTGACCTGCTGCTGATTCTTACCGATGCTGCCGGGCTATATACTGCTGACCCATACCACGACCCCCATGCCCAGCTTATTTCTCAGGTGGAGAGGATAGATTCAGAGATTGAGCGCCTGGCGGCTGATACCCCCAGTAGCCTGGGGGCTGGAGGAATGATTACCAAGCTCGAGGCAGCTAAGCTGGCTACTTCCTCCGGGGTGATGGTGGTTATCGCCGATGGCAGGGAGCCGGATGTTATTTTACGACTGGCAAACGGTGAGGCTATAGGCACCCGCTTCTTGCCAACTACCAGCAAGCTGGAGAGCCGCAAGCGCTGGATGCTCAGTGGTCTTTCCACCAAGGGCAAGCTGGTGGTAGATTCAGGGGCAGCCCTGGCGTTGAGAAAGCAGAAGCGGAGCCTGCTGGCAGCCGGCATCGGAAACATTGAGGGCGAATTTCAGCGCGGCGATATAGTAAATATCTATGACGCCGAGGGGTCTCGCCTCGGCTGTGGCATAACCAACTATAGCTCGGCTGACATTAATGTTATTAAAGGGGCACACTCCAAGAAGATTGCCGCTCTCCTTGGCTACGACTACGGTTCAGAAGTAGTGCACAGAAATAACCTGGTGGTATTATAGGTTAGAAGACAAGAAGGAGAGTTGAAGAGGGGCGAAGCCCCTCTCTAAAAAAACCCTCCTCCTCTCCTTTGAAGGAGAGGAGGACACAGCGGGTCCCCAGAAAAATTTTCGATTTTCCTGGGTGCCTAAAGGGGGTGAGGTAGATATGAAATCAGCTATAGAAGAACTGGAGACAAAGGCTAGGGCGGCTAAGGCAGCCTCTCGCCGTATGGCTTACCTTTCGGCTGAGGTCAAGAATAAAGCTTTACATAATATTTCTGATGACCTGTTAGCCAAGAAGAACGAAATCCTGGCTGCCAATAAGATTGACTACCATGAGGCGCATACCTCGGGCATGAGTGCTGCCATGCTGGACAGACTTATGCTATCCCCTGAGCGCCTTGATGCTATAGCCAGAGATGTGCTGGCAGTGGCGGCGTTGCCCGACCCGGTGGGCGAGGTATTTGATATGCGCACCCTGCCCAACGGCTTGCAGCTCAGCAGGAAGCGGGTGCCATTGGGAGTAATCGGCGCCATCTATGAGAGCCGACCTAATGTTACTATAGATATCTCAGTCCTTTGCCTGAAGTCGGGTAATGCCATTATCCTGAGGGGCGGCAAGGAGGCAATCTGCTCCAATAGTGCCTTAGCCCGGGTGGTTCAGGATGCTGCTATAAGGGCTGGTGTGCCTGATGGGGCGGTGCAGTTTATTGAAAATACTGACCGAGCCTTGGTCAATCAAATGCTCAAGATGCGCCACTTTATTGACCTTGTTGTTCCCCGAGGCGGAGCTGGTCTGATAAAGCTTATCACCGAGAATGCCACTATGCCGGTGGTGAGTGGTGGGGTTGGTGTTTGCCATACCTATGTGGACAGGAGCGCCGACGTGAATAATGCAGTGGCTATCGCCTTTAATGCCAAGGTGCAGCGCCCCACCGTTTGCAATGCCTTGGACACCCTGCTGGTTCATGCTGATATTGCTGAGCGTTGTCTACCCCTGGTGGCAGCGGAGTGGGCCAAGGCTGGGGTGGAGATGCACTGCGATGAGCGTGCTATGGCTATCCTTAAGCCAAATTCCTCTTTGAAGCTGACGCCAGCTACGGATGATGATTGGGGTAAGGAGTTTCTATCTTTGGTGGCAGCGGTTAAAGTGGTGGATTCCCTGGATGAGGCACTGGAGCATATTGAGCGCTATGGCTCAGGGCATTCTGAGGCTATTATCACTGAGGAATATGAGGCAAAGATGCGCTTCCTCGATGAGGTGGATGCCGCTTGCGTCTATGTCAATGCCAGCACCCGATTTACCGATGGTGGTCAGTTCGGGCTGGGGGCTGAGGTTGGCACAAGCACCCAGAAATTTCATGCCCGAGGTCCGTTAGGGGTAAAGGAGCTAACCAGCTACAAGTGGATTATCGTCGGTAGCGGGCAGATACGCCCTTAAGTGGCACTCTATTTAACAACTACGGTCAAGACAAATGTGAGCATTGGCTCCTCCTCACCGCCTTCCCAAGGATGGGTATATTCCATAGATATGGTGCTCTTGCCTTCCTTGAGAGCCCTGAAAGTCCATACCTCTTGACCAGGTGTACCAGGTGGAGGAGGCATATCGCCTTCGGCTTCGGGCATTACGAGTTTGTGGTCTGTCTGCTGTAATACAGTTTGGTCACTAATTTGTGCCTCTGACCACTGGCGGCCCTCTGACGGGCAAGAGTACAAAGTTATTGTCAATGAGCCGTCAACAGCAACCTCCACTTCTTTGCTAAAATGCTGCTCCTTAAAGTCATCCCGGGAAGCCTCTACAGATACCTTTGAGGCTGGCAAACAAGCAAACAGGCAGAGCGAGATGGCAACCACGGCACACGTTAAAATTAGCTTTGATTTCATTCTTGATTCCTACTCTAATTTAATTTTTGGGCTTTATCGGCCGTGCCTTGATAGTTGGCTGGTATACTCTGTTGTCTCTATAACACTTTACTTAACAACCACGGTTAAAACAAATGTCCAAACTCCCTTCTCACCGCCTTCCCAAGGTCGGCTATATTCCATAGATACTGTGCTAGTGCCTCTGTTAAGTGCCTTGAAAACCCACACTTCTTCACCGGCTTCCCCCTCAATAGGCTCTGGCCTTTCAGGAGGAGGCACGAATTTGTGGTCTACCTGCTGGACTATAGTCTCCTCACCAATCTCTGCTAGCTCCGACCACTGGAAGCCTGTCGTAAATGCGGAACATAGAGTTACTGTAAATGAATCTCCAGCGGCAACTTCCACTTCTTTACTAATATGGTGGAGCTTCATAAAATTGTCACAGGAA
>DAOWJM010000132.1 GCA_030640325.1 Dehalococcoidia bacterium
AGAAAAGACCCTACCAAAGGTATAAAGTGCATGTTGATGGCGAAGTAGCGCATGGTGGCATTACTACTGACTTTGAGAGGCGGAAACAGGAACAAAAGCGAGATTACCCTGATAGCATCATTAGAAAAGTTGGCGGAAAAGTAACAGAGAAAACAGCACGAGAATGGGAAAGGGACGAGGGCTTTACCTAATTCTCGGTCATATCAAATGACGTTCCATCAAATTGACCAGTATCTTTGTTCCAATACCAAGTTTTATTACCAACAGTTACCTTGTAATAATATGGTGTCTCTTCAAATTTTACTTCTACACCATTATTACACTTTGCTTCCTTAGTCACCATTTACTTCCTCCTATACGTTACTTCAAGGGATAGTTACCATATTTTATAGCACTCCCGTTAAACACCCTGCAGGCTTCCCCTCGCCCCCCTCGGCTCGTACTGGTTAGCCGCCTCAACTACCAGCGCCAGGCTTATCAGGAAATCGTCATGCCCCTCAGACGGGTCAACATAGAAATTCATCGTCTGTGACGGGCGATACTGGCTCTTTGCCCGCTCCATCTCAAGCCAGAACTCCTGGTATTCCGCCGAGCCGTCCCCTTTATAAACCTTCAGCCTCCCTGAGTTAATTGCCGCTAGCAGGTTGAAGCCTAGCTCCGACTTCGCCCGCGCCGTGAAGGTAAAAGCCGACACCTTTGAGCCAAGCGCTCGTCTGAGGAACGAGCTCACCGGCTGACCAATCCCGGTAGCATCAACCACCACCTTGCGGCAACGCCACACGTTCTTGAGGATGTCAACCAGCCGGGGATATAGCTCGGCGTGCTTCTCGCCTGTCCACCGGTAGTGCTCCACCACGCATGTTCTCGGCTGCTTCTGGACATCATCACAAACAGAGAAGTCCAGCTCGCCGATAGTAACCACTGTGGAATCCTGGCGCGGCTTCAAACCGATTAAATGTGCTCCCTCCGCCACCTCAGCCTCCCCCGCCAGGTCGATACCGGCAACATAGACCTTGCCCCGCTCAGCATGGTGTTTTCTGGTATGCTCCCCGTTTAGCTGGGCCAACTGCTGCCGACTTAAGAAACCCCCACCGCCATGGATAGGTAAAAGCCTGTATTGGGTTAAAAACAGGGGATGCTCCTCACCCAGACGCTCTCTTTCTGCCTCAACATAGGCTAGGTAATCGGGGTTATAGTTGGCTATTTCCTGCCAGTCATATCGGAAGTGGCGCCTGATGCCGTCCTTCCTCTCCAGCTCATAATTTGTCTGCTTTACCTCCTCCAGCAGGGTGGAATCGTCCCAGGTAGTGCCATAGTGAACGGTAGTTACATTGGTCGTTGCCCCCATCGGCTTGAATTCCTTGGTGTATTTCTCCTTGCTGACATCCTGGGACTCATCTATTTCCAGCAAAATATGAGCCGTGTTACCCACCACATTGGCTGACTCATCGGCAGATAGAAATATTGCCCTGGCATTGCCCAGCCTGATGATATAGCCCAGCTCAGCCACCCAGATGCCGTTAAAGCCGGCATCATTTAATCTATCCCTCAGCCGCATCATAGAGATAACTGTCTGCGGCTTAAAGGTGGGCGAGCACTTCACCAGGTTTTGTGGCTGGGTCATATACAGGGTTAAAAGCAAAAGCTCAATCTGAGCCGATAGCTCATTCTTACCCCCCTGACGAGCCATTTCCACCGAGAAGATAAGCCCCTTCTTGCCGAAAACGCTACTCAATATCGCCGAAGCCACCTCCCGCTGGTAGGGGCGTAGCCTATTTATATGTTCTTCTGACATATCATTCCTTGTTGCTCTCCTGCTACGGTTAAAAATCTGGGGTGTCTAAGAGGGGCGAAAATCCCATCTTACCAAAAATCCTTCCCCCTCTCTTACTCCGCTCAAAAATATGGGGTGTTTAAGAGGGGCGTGACCCCATCATCCAGCTATCCTTTCCCCCGCCTCTTTGAAAGGGACTAACCTGATGGGGTGTTTAAGAGGGGCAAATCCCCTGTATCCAGCTATCCTTGTCCTCTTTCCCTTGGTTGCTATCCTGACTCTGGTTAAAAATAATGGGGTATTTAAGAGGGGCGTCAGCCCCTCTTTTTAAACAATCCTTCCCCCTCCCTTGATAAGGGAGGGGGATAAAGGGGGTGGGTCACCTAACTCACTATTTAGTGATAGCCTCGCTGACCCCGATTCCAAGGGGGACAGCGATATCTTTGAGCACATTACCTATCGCCTCCTTCAATCCCTTCCTCTGCTCTTTAGTGATGTTGTATTTAGTCCTGACCAGGTGAGCCAGGGTATTGGTTGCCTGCATAAGAAGACTGATATTCTCCGGGTCATTCTCCAGCAGAGACTTTATCTTAACCCTCAACAGGGCAATCTCATCATCAAAGCCCTCAACCCCGGAGGCTAAGTCAAAGTCAAGCTGCTCTGCCTCATCCAGCACCTTGGCGTAGAAGCCATGCCTCCTAGCGTTCTGGTTGCCCTTTGGGGCGCCTCTTTTTCTCTTTGCTTTTGCTGGCATATGGTCTATCTCCATTCTTCAGTACCCTGGCAGTAGCCAAGACAATGGTATGGGCTGCCAGGTCCCATCTCTGAATCTCTACCGCTAGCCTCAATAGCCTCATATCTCCCCCTTTACATAACTAGAAAAACAATTCCTCCTATCTAATTAGCTTTGAATTGTTTCCTCATAAAATAATAGCACATATGTTCTAAAATGACTATAAGCCTTTGTCACATTTTCCAATCCCTTCCCCCTTGTGTAGTAGTTAAGGGGAGTCTTATAGGAGCTATGCCACTTAGAGATAACCTGCTCTAAAAATAGGGAAGTCTTAGAGGGGCGTCAGCCCCTCTTTTTAAATATCCTCCCCCTTCCCCTTGCCAAGGGGAAGGGGGATACAGGGGGATAGGGTTCCCAAATAAATTGATATTATGGTATAGCCGTTATAGAATAGGCTGGAACTGAAAATGGGTGTTGCCAAGCAACTTTATCGGCTTC
>DAOWJM010000062.1 GCA_030640325.1 Dehalococcoidia bacterium
AGTTCATCCTTAATCCGCTGCTTTATCTTCGCCGCCATCTGCCAAATTGAGCCATAGATAGATTCAAAGCCAGTTGCATCCAGATATGCCTCGTCAAGACCGAGCGGCTCTAGATAGGGCGAAAAGTCAGCCAGGATAGTCATAAACCTTTGTGAAGCATCACGATACTTGGTGAAACTACCCTGGATGAAGATAGCTTGGGGGCAAAGACGGCTGGCGGTGACGAGGGGCATACCAGCATGTAAACCAAAAGCCCGGGCTTCATATGAGGCGGAGGCAACTACACCCCGCCCCTCAGGTCTCCCGCCAACTACCACTGGTTTACCTTTAAGCTCGGGATTTTCTACCTGTTCTACTGAGACAAAGAAGGCATCAAGGTCAATATGCATAATCCGGCGAGCCATCACTGACCTCGGGAGATAAAGGCTTTAACTCTGCGCTCGAAGACACTCCGCTCAATGAGCACCCGGCGCTGGCACTTAAGGCATTTAATCCCTATATCGGCACCCAGCCTGACTACCTGCCACTCATAGCTGCCACAGGGGTGCTTCTTCTTGAGGCGAACCACATCGCCCAGATTTATCTCCATAACCATGCTTGTTACCTCAAGGAGCTGAGGTTAGGGTAGACCGATAATAGTTAATCTCGTCTCTTAGTGATGTGGCAATCCGCCGCGCTGCCTGGGCGAAATCCTTTCCCGATGAGGCATATATGATTTGCCTTGATGAGGTGAAAATCGCCTTCTGCCCCTGAGCATTGACCCCATAGCGAACTGCTGAAGCCAGGTCTCCTCCCTGAGCCCCGATGCCGGGTATCAAAAGTTGCATATTGGGGTGATTCTGCCTTATCAGTTTTAGTTCCTCGGGATAGGTGGCTCCCACCACCAGTCCTATATTGCCGTGTTTATTCCACTGAGCGGCTCTGAGGGCTACTATCTCAAATAGGGGGAAGCGCCCGCGCTCCGTCTCAAAGTGCAGGCTCTGGAAATCAACGGCACCGGGGTTTGATGTCCGGCACAGGATAAATACCCCCTTATCCCAATACTCAATAAAAGGCTCTACCGAGTCGAAGCCAAGGTAGGGGTTTACTGTAGTGGCATCAAAGCCGAGGTTGGAGAAGATAGCCTTGGCATAGGCTTTGGCTGTGTTGCCTATATCACCCCGTTTAGCATCGCCAATAACAGGAATATCGTCCGGGATGTATTTAATAGTGCGCTTCAAGGCATCGAGCCCCTCGTCACCAAGGACTTCATAGAAGGCGAGGTTGAGCTTATAGGCGCATACCCGGTCAGAGGTGACATCAATAATTGCCTTATTGAATTTAAAAACACCCACCCTACCGGGCATCAGCTCCGGGTCAGGGTCAAGCCCGATGCAGAGCAGGCTGTCGTTATTTCGGATGGCATTCGTCAGCTTTTCGTTGAAATACATTTCGCACCCCCGGATAGGTTGATAATATCAGCCACTGTGGGCTAGGTCAAGAGTATATGGGGTAGTTTAGCAACCTATCCCCCTGGCCCCCTTCCCTTATTAAGGGAGGGGGGAGTGTAGGTAAGAGGGGCTTCGCCCCTTCAAAACTAATTCCTCCCCCTCTCCTTTGAAGGAGAGGGGGACCGAGGGGGTGAGGTAGATAAACAATCTCGTCTATACATGGTTGTTGATGGTTAATTAGCAATGATATAATTAGCCGAACTATGGAATATCAGCAGGCTATAGACTATCTATCCAGCTATACTGACTATGAAGTAGTGCCCAGGTTGGCACATAATGCGGCTAATTATGACCTCAGACGAGTGGAGGAGCTGTTATCTCGACTAGGCGACCCTCACCTGAAAGCCAGGTCAGTTCATATCGCCGGCACCAATGGTAAGGGGAGCGTAGCTGCTATGGTGGCATCGGCTCTTAGTGCCTCTGGTTATACTACCGGGCTTTACACCTCGCCTCATTTGCATACCTGGAGAGAGCGTATCCGGGTTGGTGGAGAGTTAATTTCAGAGGCGGAGCTGACGGCTCTGGTAGAGAGGCTAAAGCCTGAGGTTGAAGTGGTGAACCAGAAAGCCACCTACGGTCGGCTGACCACCTTTGAGCTATTAACGGCGCTAGCCTTTGCCCACTTCGCCGGAAATGGGGTGGATTTTCAGGTGCTGGAGGTGGGGATGGGAGGGAGGTTTGATGCCACCAATGTAACCAACCCTGAGGTTTGCATTATCACCTCTATCGGCCTTGACCATATGGATGTATTAGGCAGTACCTTGGCTGAAATCGCTGCCGAGAAGGCTGGTATTATCAAGCCCGGCAGCACAGTGGTGACTTCCCCCCAGCCTGATGAGGTGGCTGGGGTAATCAATGAGACCTGTCGGGGTTGTGGGGTACAGTTGATAACGGTGGGCAGTGACGTTACCTGGCAGGGTCTTGGTTTTGACTTAGCTCGGCAGCTTCTTCGGGTGGAGGGGAGAAAGGGCGGTTATGAGCTTTCCATTCCCCTTCTGGGTCAGCACCAGTTGGATAATGCAGCTACGGCGGTGGCTGCCTTAGAGGTTTTAGCCGGTAAGGGTTTCGATATTTCCAGGGAAGGCATTGTTGATGGCTTGGGGCGGGTGAGCTGGCCAGGTCGACTCCAAATTCTCAGCCATCACCCCTTGGTGGTGGTTGATGGTGCTCATAATATTGACTCAGCTCGGAGTTTGAAGCGGTCTATTGAGCAATACTTTGACTTTGACCAAGCTATCTTAGTTATTGGGGCATCGGATGATAA
This sequence comes from Dehalococcoidia bacterium, assembly GCA_030640325.1. Classification (GTDB taxonomy): domain Bacteria; phylum Chloroflexota; class Dehalococcoidia; order Dehalococcoidales; family BS750m-G39; genus DAOWJM01. The sequence goes on from DAOWJM010000062.1 coordinate 2,755, forward strand.
GGATATAGCCAGCATAGTCTCAGAGTTATTTCCCCTTTTTGATAAGGTAATTGTCACTCGCTCTCGCCATCCTCGGGCTATGGCGCCGGCGTCTCTGGTAGCCGAATTCGCCAGGCACGGAGTAAAAGCACAGGCGGCGGAGGATGTTCCCTCTGCGCTATCCCAGGCTCTGGCTCTAGCTGGGGACAAAGACCTTCTCTGTGTTACCGGTTCCCTGTTTGTAGTAGCCGAGGCAATCGAGCAGGCAGCCAGGCTTTCCTTAACAAGGTGAAGGATATTTTGCCTTGGCGGGGCTATTGCTGTAGAATAGGCGAGAAAAAACTTGCGAGGTTAGGTAATGCCTATTTATGAGTATGAGTGTAATTCTTGTCATTTTCATTTTGAAAGGAAGCAGAGGTTTGACGCCAAGCCGGTAGCTATATGTCCCAAATGCCAGGGAAAGGCTCAACGTATATTTCATTCTACTCCTATTATCTTTAAGGGGAGCGGTTTCTATACTACAGATAATCGTAAAGGTGGCGTGACGGAGCCTGTCAAGGGTGAGGAGGAATCGCCTGGCGGGGGGAAGAGGGGAAGGAAGCAGAAGTGAAGGCGCTAATACAGCGAGTCTCCGGCGCATCAGTGAGCGTGGCTGGAGAGGTGGTAGGCAGGATAGGTCGGGGACTGGTGGTCTTTGTCGGCGTAGCCAATGGAGATACAGAAAAAGATGCCCGATATTTGGCACAAAGGACAGTCAACCTTCGCATTTTTTCTGACGAGGTCGGCAGGTTTAACCTCTCAGCTTTGGATAGCCAGGGTGAGCTACTGCTGGTGAGCCAGTTCACCCTTCTGGCTGATACCAAGAAGGGACGTCGTCCCAGTTTTACTGATGCCGCTCCACCGGCTCAGGCTGAAGAGCTATTCCACCAGTTTGTGGAGCAGGCTCGCGCTACAGGGTTGAAGGTGGAAACCGGGCGCTTTCAGCAATATATGCAGGTTGAAATCCATAACGATGGCCCGGTAACAATAATGCTGGATAGTAGGGAGAAAAATCTAAGGGCAGCTTAGGTGGTGGTTAAGTGAACCAGCCCGGAGATATAGCAAGAAAATTAAGGGAGCAGGGGTATCGGCTGACACCTCAGCGGCTCATGATTCTGTCGGCTATTGAGAGTAGTGATGCCCATATTAGCGCTGAGGAAATCTATGCCCAGGTGGTGGCTAAATACCCCCATGTTAACATCTCAACCGTCTATCGCACCCTGGAATTACTCAAACGACTTGGTCTGGTAACTGAGACCGACTTTGGGGAAGGTCGGGTTAGATATCATCCTGCGGGGAAAGGACACCACCATCACTTGGTTTGTCAGGATTGTGGTGCCATAATTGACCTTGATGAATCAGTGCTGACCCCTGTCAAGGATGTTTTGCTCCGGGAATACAAATTCAGCGCTGACCTAAGGCATCTGGCTATTTTTGGTCGCTGTGTGAAATGCAGGGCTAAAAAAGCTTGAGGGTCTGGGGGGCAGACCAAATTCTTGAGTTAATTGATAGTCCCTATCCCTCTCGTTTGAGGGCTACGCTACCTTTAGCCACCCTCATTGTCGTTCCTGATTCTACTTTTATGACTACACTATCCTCGCTGACGGTTTCAATCACTCCGTAGATGCCGCCGGCAGTAACTACCCTATCTCCCTTCCTCAGTTCTTCAATCAGTTGCTGGTGTTCCTTTTGTCTCTTGCGCTGTGGTCGAATCATAAGGAAATAGAACATGCCAAAAATCAGCACTATGAAGATAATTATCGTCCAGTCAAATCCTCCTTC
>DAOWJM010000124.1 GCA_030640325.1 Dehalococcoidia bacterium
AATGAGTGCTGACTTTGAGAGGGAATTTGATATGGCTATGATGAACAAGAGGCTGCACCCAGAACTGGAGACGGTCTGTCTTATGGCGAAGGTAGAATACCAGTTCTTAAGCTCCAGTCTACTTAAGGAAGTAGCTAGCCTGGGCGGCGATATTGATGACCTTGTCCCCAAACATGTGGCTTCAGCCTTGAAAAAGAAGTTTCAAAGCAAAGCATAACCCATCACTGAAAGAAAGAGCGCACTGCGTCAAACTCACTGGGAAGCAGCGCCAGCACCACAGGGAAGCGGTCTAATAATATTGGAACCAAGGTTGATTCAGCGATGGCTCCATCTATGCCTACAAACTTGACCCACATGACTAAAAGGGCGCCACAGAATATAGCCCCCAGCCCCAAACCAAAGACAGCGCCACCGAGGCGATTGACCCAGCCCAGCATCATCGCCGAGGCAGCCCACTTCAACAACACGGCAAGCACAATAGCGATTATCATCACCCCAATCAGGATGATGGCAAAGGCAACAATCTTGGCTATGCTAGCCTGAGGAATAAAGGCTAGCTGCTGGGAAAAGGGGATATAGTAGCGCCCGGCAAGGATTACACCAACGATTAACCCCGCTAGGGATAAAGCAGCCTTTATAATCCCTATTCTTAGCCCGAGGAAGGTGGCAACAGCTATTATTACCAGAATAACTATATCAAGCCAATTCATAAATCTACGTCATCCGTAGTGCAGGGCATCAATAGGATTTAGCCTGGCTGCTCTCATTGCCGGATATATGCCAGATACCAGACCAATGAAGATTGACACTGAGATAGCCAGAATAACAATGTCTGGCGATACCACAGAATGAATGGTCATCCCGCCAATATCTATGAGAGAGATTGCCTTTGATATCATCCAGCCGCCAATTATCCCAATGCCACCACCAACCAAGCTCAGCATCGACGCCTCCAACAGAAATTGAATTAAAATGTCCCTTCGTTTAGCCCCCACCGCCTTGCGAATGCCTATCTCCCTGGTTCGCTCGGTTACCGAGACCAGCATGATGTTCATAATGCCGATGCCGCCAACCAGCAGAGAGATGCCGGCAATGGCTCCCAGGAATAGAGTGAATACCCCGGTTACCTGCTCCAGCATGCCAACTATCTGCTCCATACTGATGATGGCAAAATCATTCTCTTCACCCTCTGCTATCCGATGGCGTTTCCTCAAGACAGTCTCAATCTCCTCCCTTACCTCAGCCATCACCTCAGCGCTGGCTACCTGAACACCGATTGTCTGAACCGCGTCTTCACCGCTGGGGGTGCGCTGAGTAAACAGCTTGGTCTGAAATGTGGTTATTGGTGTCACCACAACATCATCCAGGCTAACCCCCATCATCTGCCCACCCTTAGGCTCGAGAACCCCAATAACGGTAAACCGCTTCCCCTTGATTTTAACCCTCTGCCCTACAGGGTCAGCGGAACCAAACAGGTCTTCAGTCACTCCGTCCCCCAATACCACCACCATATCCCTGGAGGCTACATTCCTATCCGAAATAAACTGACCCCAGGCTAGAGAAGAATTGTATACCTGCTGATAATCGGGAGTGGCTCCATGTATTACAGCCACTTTACTTTCACCGCCAGCGGTTACTTCAACATAGTTTTCATTTACTGGGTCTACTGCCACCACCGAGGGGACACGCTCCAAAGCCTCAGCATCATCCAGGGTAAGACTGGGGGTCATATATCCTGAGGTTATCCCCGCCAAACCACCAAGCTCGGATGTGCTAGGCATTATATAGAGTACATTGGTGCCCATCTGTTCAAAGGTGGAGGTAACCGCCGCCTGGGCTCCTCTACCCACCGACATTAGCGTTATTACTGCCCCAACTCCAATGATGATGCCCAGCATGGTTAAAGAGGAGCGCAACTTGTTGGCAAATAGCGACCTTATGGCAATTACTAAAGAATCAATGAGCTTCACTGGCTGACAATCTCCCCGTCACTAAGGCGAATGGTGTGCTGGGTTTGAGCGGCTATATCCGCCTCATGGGTAACTATGACTACAGTGATACCATCCCGGTTGAGCTGGCGGAAAATAGATATAATCTCAGCCGTGGAGGCACTATCAAGATTGCCGGTAGGCTCATCGGCTAAAATGAGAGCTGGGTTATTCACCAGTGCCCGAGCTATAGCCACCCGCTGTTGCTCACCACCCGATAGCTCGGTGGGTTTATGCTTAGCTCTGGGCGCTAATCCCACACGCTCCAGAGCCTCCATAGCCCGCTGGCGCTTGTGACGGTTACCCCCGTAGATAAGGGGAAGCTCTACATTGGATAAGGCACTGGCACGGGATAAAAGGTTATACTCCTGAAAGACAAAGCCAAACTTTCTATTTCTCATCTCCGCTAGCTGATTATCATTAAGCCGGCTGACATCAGCCCCATCAAAGACATATCTACCCGAGGTAGGTCTATCCAGGCAGCCGATGACATTAAGCAGGGTGGACTTACCCGAGCCAGAGGCTCCTTGGATAGCAACCATCTCTCCCTCCTCAATGGAGAGGGTTACCCCCCTGAGGGCAAAGACTTCTACCTTACCCATTCGGTAAACCTTGGTCACATTTTCAAGCTCAATCATGCCACTAACCTATGATAGCTAATATCTTTGAGGTTCATTCAGGCAAACCGCATCCCATTCCGGTCGGCGTGGGCTTGGCTCGCGTCTCTACCACTACCACATCCCCCTCATTAAGCCCGTCCACAATCTCGGTCTGAATGCCGTCGCTTATGCCGGTAACCACCGGTCTCTCCTCAATTTGCTCATCGACCATAACCTTGACCACGGCATTACCCTGGCTATCGCGCTCAATAGCCCGCTCTGGCACCAGCAAAACATTGTCCCGCTGCTGGATTATGATGTCAGCGGTAGCACTCATGCCAACCTTCAGCTCTGAGTCTGGGGGGACATCAAAGCCGATTCTGACCTCATATAACACCAGACCAGCCTCCTCAATTGACAGCGAGCTTATCAAGGTAACCACGCCTTCAAACTGCTGAGCAGGCAGTGCATCCACCTCAATAACAGCTCTTTGCCCCACTCTCACGTCAGCTATGTCTATCTCATCCACCTCAGCACTGAGTTCCATATTGGCGGGGTCAATTAGATGAACGATTGTGGTTACTGCAGAGACACTGTCGCCTTCATCAGCATCAACACTGGCTACCAGCCCATCAAAGGGAGCGGTGATTGCTGCCTCATCCAATTGCTTCTGTGCTTCATCAACACCCAGCTGGGCTACCTCAACCTGCGACTCAGCTATCTTTACCCTGTCACTAGTTGAAGAGAGTCTTTTCTTTAATTGTTTCAGATTATACTCAGCCTCATCCAGGGCTAACTGCGCCTGAGCTAAAGCCAGCTCCAGGGCGCCGGTATCAAGCTTAGCCAGCACATCACCCTCGCTGACCTTATCACCCTCCTCAACATAGAGCTTGTCCACCCTGCCAGCACTGCCAAAAGCCAGGCTCGCCTCATCGGAAACACCTATGTTACCACTGCCACTGACGCTAACCGTTAAATCCCCCCGCTCCACCTCAATCAGTTGCCTGGATACCTCCTCACCACCCTGACCTGCACAAGCAACAGTTCCAGCCAAAACCAGACATAGTAGTAAAGCAGTTATTATTCGCCAACTTTTCACTTAATCAACCCTCTCTTTCCCGCTTTAAGTTATAAATTTTAGAGCGGTTGCTAATGAAAGTCAAGCAGGCAAACAAATCGTTGAAGCAGGAGGATGGCGAAAAGGGGGTACTACCTAACCACCTAATCTCTTGGCTTTATCATAGGCAGCCTCGACCGCCTCAATGAGAAGCTGGGAAAACCCGCCCTTCTCAAGGTGAAGCAGAGCCTGGGCAGTGGTGCCACCGGGGGAGGTAACCATTCTTCGCAAATCAGCCGGCTCTTCGCCTGACTTCTGAATAAAGTGACCTGAGCCCAGCATGGTCTGTAGCACCAGCTCCTGAGCCATATCTCGGGGAAGACCAATTTTTACGGCGGCATCAACCAGCGACTCCACGACCAAGAAGAAATAAGCCGGACCGCTGCCACTCACCGCCGTAGCCATATCAATATACCTCTCATCATCAACATAGAGCTCCCTGCCCATAGCCCCAAGAATAGAACTAGCCCACCCCCTTTGCTGCTCACTCACCTCAGCAGTAGCAGTCCACACGCTCACCCCCTCACCAATCCGGGCTGGGGTATTAGGCATAACCCGAGCGATACAACCATGCTTTAGCCCCAGAGACAAGGTATCGATTCTTGCCCCGGCGATAATGGATAGCACCAATTGAGCCGACTTAAGCTGACCACCAAGCTCGGTCATTACCTCAGCCAAATTCTGCGGTTTAATAGCCAGAACCACTACATCACCCGTCTCCGCTGCCTGCCGATTACTACCTGTCACAGCTACGCCGTATTTCTGCTCAAGATGCTTAAGGCGAGCCTCATCAACATCGCTAACCGAGACAGCCTGTGGTGTGCTCAGCCCTTTTTCCAAAACAGCGGCTAACATTGCTTCCCCCATAACCCCTCCACCAATAAATGCAATCTTCATGCTGACTCTCCTTACCGCACCACCAAGTTTACCAGCCTCCCCGGGACATATATTGTTTTAACAACTTCCTTGCCCTCCAGGTAAGCCTTTACTCGCTGTGATTCCAGCGCCGCCTGCCTGGCTTCAGCCTCAGTGATAGATGCTGGTACCACCATCCGGTCACGCAACTTGCCATTGACCTGAACCACCAGGGTAATCTCCTCATCTTTAGCCAGCTCCTCATCCCACCGGGGCCAGCTTTGATTATGGATGCTATAGCTATGACCCGTCTGCTGCCACAGCTCCTCAGCCAGATGGGGGGCAGTAGGAGCCAGAAGCAGGAGCAGGGTATCTACAGCCTCCTTCCAGTCTGAAAGGTCGACCGCCCCTGCCTCTTTGACCCCAGCGAGGTAGTTGGTGAACTCCATAAGTGCCGCCAGCATAGTATTAAATCGGAGCCTTTCTAAGTCACCAGTAACCTTCCTGATGGTCTGATGAGTCCGGCGAGAGAGTTGCCTTCGCTCTTTGTCAACGCTAAGCCTATCAAGGACTCTCTCAGTATACCCCCCCGTCACCAGGTTCCACATCCGGTTAAGCCAGCGGCTTATGCCGCTGATGCCACTATCATCCCACTCCCCACCCTGCTCCCAAGGGGCGACAAACATAAGGTAGGCGCGCACGGCATCGGCACCCAGTTCGGAAACATAAGCGTCGGGGGTAATCACGTTGCCCCGCGATTTGCTCATCTTCTGCTTCTCGGTAATAATAACCCCCTGGTTGAACAGGCGGGTAAAGGGCTCACCAAAACTAACCAGCCCCATATCCCGCAGTGCCTTAATAAAGAAGCGGGCATAGAATAGGTGCATAACGGCATGCTCAGCACCGCCGGTATATAGGTCTACAGGCAACCAATACTTCATCCGTTCAGCATCAAAGGGAGCATTAGCACAATCGGGGCTGGCATAGCGTAAGAAATACCATGAGGAACACATAAAGGTATCCATAGTGTCAGTCTCACGCTTGGCTGGAGATGAGCACCGCGGGCAAGTGGTATTGACAAACTGCTCACAGTATTTCAAGGGGGATTCACCAGTGGGCTTAAACTCGGCGTCCTCGGGTAGCAATACCGGCAGGTCTTCCTCAGGGACGGGGACAATGCCACAGTTTGGGCAGTAGATTATAGGAATAGGTGCCCCCCAGTAGCGCTGCCGGGAGATAAGCCAATCGCGAAGCCTGTAGGTTACGGCTCGCTTTCCCCAGCTCCTCCCCTCCAGAAAATCAGAGATTGCCTCCGTGCCCTGCTCGCTGGGGAGTCCGTCAAACTGTGCTGAGTTCACCATAGTGCCTGGTTCAGTATATGCCTCCTCCAGCTCCTCCCCCCGCCATCCCGGTGGGGCTACCACTACTCTAATCGGCAGGTTATACCTTTGGGCAAAGGCAAAGTCTCGCTCATCATGAGCTGGCACCCCCATTACCGCCCCGGTGCCATAGCTTAACAGCACATAGTCGGCAATCCAAATAGGCACCCTCTCACCATTAAGTCGGTTCGCCACATAAGCCCCGATAAATACCCCGTCCTTTTCCCTTTCCGTTGATAGCCTCTCTATCTCAGTCTGGCGCCGTGAGCGGGCAACATACTGTTCAACCTCAGCCCTTTTATCAGGCGAGGTCAGCTCAGCCACCAGGGGGTGCTCTGGAGCCAGAACCATAAAGGTAACACCAAAAGCGGTATCAGGGCGAGTGGTAAATACCCTGATTTCCTTTTCCTCCACTCCAGGATGGTCAAGGGCGAAGGAAATCTCGGTGCCCACGCTCTTACCCACCCAGTTCCTCTGCATCGCCCTTATCCGCTCCGGCCAGTCAATGCCATTATGCTCCATAAGCTCATCGGCGTATTTAGTGATGCGGAAGAACCACTGCTCCAAATCTCGCCGACTGACCGCCGCCCCACAGCGCTCACAGAAACCCTCCACCACCTGTTCATTAGCCAGCACTGTCTGGCAGCGGGGACACCAGTTAACCTGAGCCTTCCCCCGATAAGCCAGGCCATTCTGGTATAGTTTTAAGAAGAACCACTGTGTCCACTTGTAATACTCAGGTAGGCAGGTAATCACCTCTCGGCTCCAGTCATAGATAGCGCCAATGCTCCTGAGCTGACGACGCATATTGTCTATGTTTTGCATCGTCCAGGTGAAGGGGTGAATGCCCCGGCTGATAGCCGCATTCTCAGCGGGAAGCCCAAAGGCATCAAAACCCATTGGGTGAAGCACATTATGCCCCTGCATCCGCTTAAATCGGGCGTGAACATCTGAGGGAGCCATAGCATACCAGTGCCCAATGTGGAGGTCACCCGAGGTATAGGGGAACATGGTCAAGGCATACCACTTAGGCTTGGCACTATCCTCGGTAACCTCGCATAGCCTATCCTCAGCCCAGCGCTGCTGCCACTTCTTCTCTATCTCCTGTGGGTTATACCTAGCTGCCATCTATCTTCCCTATTAAATAAAAGCCCCCACCAGAGTCCTGTCTCTGGTCATGGCTCTACGAGGGTAATTGTAACAAGATTGGTATTGTAGCGCAATCTCTGAAGCAGGGGGGAATAAAAAAAGGGGGGCGAAGCCCCAATGGGCGGGTGGGTGGGAAAAAGAAACTTAATGGGGGTGGTGGAGCTGGGGGGATTCGAACCCCCTACCTTTTGACTGCCAGTCAAACGTTCTCCCAATTGAACTACAGCCCCATAAAGACACCATCTAATCTAGCAGAAAATGGCAGGGAGCGCAAGCCCAAAGTGAATATACCTGGCAACTAGTGCTTGGTATATCGGCTAAATAGATTTCCCCTTCTCAAAATAAATCCCTCATCCAGTTTTCTACATATTTAACACTTGGTGCCGAAATTAACCTCAAGGAAATCTATAATCTGCCGCTGAACCTCAGGATAACTCCAATCATACTCGTGGCCCGGCGTATTAATGCAGTGGGTAAACTTCTCCGGTTTCCCTTGTAGCCGATATTTAGTCCACTTGAAGGGAGCGGCGACATATGCCTTAAATCCAGCCTTCAGATTCCTATGCGTCATGGGGTCAGGCATTATTCCATTACTATCTATCGCCAATGTCCGCTCAGTAACTACCCGCCGGGACAAGTGAGGGAAAAATAAACCTAATTCAATACTATAAACTTGGTGAGGCCCATTTAATCGTCGCATAACCGCATTACTGAAGGCAGCTCCCTGACTCACCCCTATTAGTAACACCTTAAGAGTATCAAGGTGGCGAGTTATAAATTTCAGTTCGGCGGCCAATATATTTGCCTGGGATGATTTACCTTTAAAAAAGAAGCCAATCTGCTCTTTCATATCCATCATGTGTGCCCACCAACTGTGGCCGCAGCGGAAGTATTGAGTCAGTAGACAGCTATAACCTAGCCGCTCAATAGTGGCAGTAACTCCTTCCAAGATGCTCCTCTCCCATTGTAATAAGTGCTCTACGAGTGTGCTTCCAAAACCACCGGGGTTATGAATAAGTAGAAAATCTTTGCCTTGAGCCCTGGTGCAAATATCCAAAAGCCTATTAGTAAAGCTCGTACGCTTTTTGATGTCGTTACCAAAAAGTTGCTGAGCCAGACGGCTAGCCTCTTCCTGCAAGGCTAAATAATCATCAGTCATCTTCAACTGCTTGGTGGCATTCCTCGCCTCTGATGAGTTATCTTCATCACGAGGGTGGCTTTTCCCCAGCTGATAACTATGATATTTCTCCTTATTCTTATCTGGTGACTTGCCTCTTTGTTTGAGATAAATTACATCGCCTTTCTGCCAAACCCAGAGGTGATGGTCTTGTATAACCGAGGCGGCGATAGATTGTCTGGAGGGATAGGCAATAAAAACAGCTTCAGCCACCCTGCTGAGTTCGGATAAGGCCTTCTTAGCGTCGTCAGTGGTTGGCAGGTGTTCCAGTAGGTGACTACTGAAGACAGCTCCAAAGCATTTGTCCGAGAATGGGATATGAGTGACATTGGCAATTACCCCACATGGGTGACCCTCAATGGCACGGCGGTCAATGTCAAGACAAACATCACCATTACCATGAGCTGGTACATTTAACCAGTGACGAGTTCGGGTAATACCCCATGGTCCACCGACTACAAGCAGTGGCTTATTTCTCTCAAGGGCATAGGCACTGGCTGCTTTATATTTCTTGTTTTTGTCCCGAATTTCGAACAGCCAAACAGCTAGCTGCCAGCCTCCCACCCCAAGGCATATTCCTAACCCTAAGAACAAGGCAAGATGACCCATAACGTTCTCCCTTACACTCCCATAAAATGGAATAAGGAAGTTAGACCGAAATAGCCACAAAAGGCTATGAATAAGCCTTTAACTGCGTTACCGAGCCAGGAGTAAAGGAAAAATTTCTGCGGGGGATAATGGAGTGCCGCTATAGCAATAGTCATGGGTACGTGGATGGGATTAAATATAGCCGACATGAGAAAAACAGCCCACGAGCCATGCCGCCGTGCCCAATCTATAGCTCTGGTATAGAAGCGATTAGTAATCTTAGGGGTAGCTCTCCGAGAAAGATTCTTGCCTCCATAACCAATCATAAAGGTGAGAAGTTGAGCTAAACTGGCGCCTAACGCCGAGACCATTCCTACCCATATTGGCGCTAATATCCCCCACTGAGGGGCTAATACACCTGGCAGGGTGAATACTAGAAGAAAATAGGGGACTGGTATCAGTGTAACACTTACAATACTCCCGGCAATAAAGGTGAGAATGAGCACACCTATGAGGCTATAGCC
>DAOWJM010000134.1 GCA_030640325.1 Dehalococcoidia bacterium
GGAGGAAAAACCTGATTTAATCCTCCTTGACATAATAATGCCAGTCAAAGACGGGTTTACCGCTGCTGAGCAGCTTAAAAAAGACCCCCAACTTAGAAAAATCCCGACTTTAATGCTAACCGGTTTCGCCATAAAGGGGGTAGAAACCTCGATTCCTGTTAGTCGGGGGTTCACGCTTGAAGCTGAGGATTATATTGACAAGCCTGTTAGCCCTGAGGAGCTACTAGCAAGGGTGGAGAAGCACCTGAAGAAGGCAGGCTTTTAAGGGCTAAGGGGCACTTTTCCTGATGGGCTCGTAGCTCAGCGGCAGAGCGGTCGGCTCATAACCGATTGGTCGTAGGTTCGAATCCTGCCGAGCCCACAAACGAGGTAAGTTTCTGTCTGAGCGGTGTGAAAGCCTAGCCTGGCAAGACCTTCAGAAGCTTATCCAAGGCAAACCGCTTGATACATTATCAGCATATCCATCAATGACCCTTGCCTGTAATTTGCCTGCTGTTCAGTTACAGGTAGCACAGTGAACAAATGTGAATGGTAAAAATAGCTTATCAAAGGGGCAGGGTATCTTTTATGGCTGGGTTGTCCTAGGCGCAGCCTTTATCACCTTAATACTCGGCTTTGCTATCAGGAACACCTTCTCAGTTTTCTATCCTGCCATCGTAGAGGAGTTCGGTTGGGGACGGGGCAACACTGCGCTGATGTTCTCCATTGCCATCCTCGTCTACGGTTTAGCGGCACCAATGGCAGGCGGCCTGGTGGATAGATTTAAGCCAAGATTGGTTCTACCGGTAGGGGCTTGCATTATGGGGGGAGGTATTGTCCTGTGCAGCTTAGCCACCTCTCAGTGGCAATTCTATCTCCTCTACGGGGTTGTGGCAGCTATAGGCTTCAGCTTAGTGGGTTGGACGCCGGTTACCGCCATAATCTCGAACTGGTTTGTCAAAAAGCGTGGCTTGGCTTTTGGTATCCTGGGTGCCGGCTTCGGCGGCAGTCTGGTAGCAGCTTCCATCGCCCAGTTTCTCATTTCCAGCTTTGGCTGGCAGACTGCCTATGTCATCATAGGAGTCCTCCCGATTGCCGTTGTTGTGCCGCTATGTAGCTTCTTGATATACCGTAGCCCCAGGGATAAAAGGCTTTTGCCTGATGGCGAGACTCAGAAATCAACTGAGTCGCAAGGCCTGGATGGGCCTGAGACAGTAGCTGGCTTGGAAGGGAAATGGGCTGGCACTAGCTGGACACTTCCGCAGGCGCTGAAGACCCATCAATTCTGGCTACTTTTTTTGATTGCTTTTTTCCTCCTGGGCCTTGCCGAGCAGATAGCAATAGCCCATCAGGTTTACTTCTTCAGGGATATAGGCTATGAGCCTATGATGGCTGCCAGCATTTTTAGTGTATTTGGCGTTGCGTTTATACTGGGGAATCTGTGCAGCTTTTTCTCAGACCGCCTGGGGCGGGAAAAGGTTTTCATACCCAGTTGTCTGCTAAGTGCTGGGGCTGCATCCCTATTATTCCTGATGAGTGATACATCTCAGCCCTGGATGCCATTCCTATTTGCCATCTGTTTTGGTCTGGGGTTGGGTGCTGCGGCACCGGTGTTTTACGCTACAGTAGCTGACCTATTTTATGGGAGGCACTTTGGCTCTATCCAGGGCACTGTAGTCTTAGGCTTCTCCCTGGGTGGTGCCATCGCCCCATGGCTTGCCGGCTTTCTCCATGATAAGACCGGCAGCTACTTCGTGAGTTTCATCATACTTTTGGCTTCCTTGCTAGTCTCTGTGGTGCTGATGTGGCTAATTGCTCCCCGCAAACTAAGGTCGGTGCCTGGCTAGACCTGCTTTATAGCAGGGTAGTTGACATAAAGTAACAGATTCATCTTATTTATCTTACCGAGTTGGTTATGGTTAACCTAGTTTTGCCGCCAGGTGCAGGAACTTTCATAATCAGGAATGAAATAGGAATGATTGCGTGGAAATCGATAAGCCTGCAATGGACAGAAGGACAGAGCCTTCTTAACAAAGCAGAAGTGGATATGACAGGAATAGGTATAGAAAAGCTACTTAACTTACATAACAGCTATAGTGCGTCCCAAAGTGTGTCTCACTATTAACCTATATCTCTGGACTTAATTTTGGCAGTTTCTTTTAGAAGGGCTGTAATCTTCACTCGTAATAAATTCACATGTTCCGTTACTATTTCTGAAGTAACCTCTTTATCAAGACGTTTAACTGATACATCTGCAAGCCCGCGAATTTCTTTATTTACAGCTTTTACAGCCTTGCTTAATTTTTTATCTTCCTTGAAAGAGGATATGGCAATGCTGTTCATATAAACTCCTTTTGTTTCAACCACTTGGAACTGGGACACAATTTCCCCAATGCCACTTTCTATCCACGATTCTTTAGAGATTTGAGCTTCAATAAAATTAAATATTTTAAAGTTCAATCTAGCTACATCTTCTGCCCACTCGATAATCTCATTTAGTAGGCGTTCATCTTTGTCGCGCCTTTCCTTCGCTAGCTCTTCTTGTCTGTGGCGCTCTTCTCTTGCATTGGCTTCTTTGATTGTTAGGAAAGCTGCAGAAGCAAGCGCTAATGTGGCTAGGACGCTAAACCCTATTGCGTATTGTGGGAGTGAAGTAATAAGTATAAATAATCCGACACCGGATAAAGCTAACCCTATTCCAAGGAATCCAATTCTTATTTTTACACGTCGAAACCATATCCCGCTACTAATAATAGCAAGCAGTATTCCAACAATAGCTAAGATACCACCTATAATCCCTTGAATTACCTGGCCTTCACCCATAGCAACATTATACCACAATTAAAATTAAATCTGAAGTGTTATGTCAACTTATGACCTATCCTTTGTCTGAATACCCCCTCGGCAAAACTTAACCGGAGCAAAGAGGAGCCGGGTGTTTAAGAGGGGCGAAGCCCCTCTTCTTAAAATACCCTCCCCCTCCCTTGGTAAGGGAGGGGGATAAAGGGGGAGAGTTCCCTAATAAAAAGTTAAGAGATAAGAAAAAATTGAGGGGCTAATTATCCTCTTTGTGGTCTTAAAGGTATAGAACCATTCAGAAGAATTTTTAGACCCCTAGATTTTGATTTGAGAGCGTCATATTTAGACTGGCTGCATTGTGTGGCTCAGCGTTCGGCTGATTAGCTCCAGGAGCTTACCTAGTCCCCACTTCTTGGCTGCTGAAATGAGCGCAGTGTTCTTATCCGCCGCTTCACCCCGGGCAGAAAGATAATTTATAGCCGTCTCCTCATCCCAACTCTGGCTATCATCCAACAACAAATCAATTTTATTTAGCGCCGTAATCCGGGGCTTATCCATCAGGTTAAGGTCAGCAAGGATGCCCTCTACTATTTGGCACTGCTCTGGAGCGTTATGACAAGTTAAATCAACTATATGAAGGAGCATATTGGCTTCAGCTAACTCCTCAAGAGTTGCCTTAAATGCAGTTACAATGGTGGGCGGCAATTTCCTGATAAAGCCAACGGTATCGGTTAATAAGACCACACTTCTATCAGGGAGGGTTAGCCGCCTGGTAGTTGGGTCCAATGTGGCAAACAGCTTGTCCTCTACAAAGACATCGGCATGACTGAGAGCATTCAGCAAGGTGCTTTTGCCGGCATTGGTATAACCCACTATGGCAACTATAGGGATACCGGTTTTCCTGCGCTGTTGACGATATAGCTGGCGGTGCTTTCTTATGTCATCAATCTGTGCTTTCAGATGATGTATCCTGCGGCGGATAAGGCGCTTATCAGTCTCAAGTTGGGTTTCACCGGGACCTCTGGTGCCAATGCCACCACCAAGCCTTTCCAGGTGACTCCATTGTCCGGCAAGACGAGGAAGAAGGTATTGATGCTGAGCCAGCTCTACCTGCAATTGACCAGCACGGGTTCTAGCCCGCTTGGAAAAAATATCTAAAATTAAGGCTACCCGGTCAATCACCTTTACCTGGAGGGCTTCCTCTAGATTTTGCTGCTGGAGCGGTGAAAGCTC
Source organism: Dehalococcoidia bacterium (assembly GCA_030640325.1). Classification (GTDB taxonomy): domain Bacteria; phylum Chloroflexota; class Dehalococcoidia; order Dehalococcoidales; family BS750m-G39; genus DAOWJM01. The sequence continues at coordinate 4,012 of DAOWJM010000134.1, forward strand.
GTCATCAAAAATCGCCACATTATACTTGGCGCTATCCTTAAGCGATAGTAGTTCTGCCAGTTTGCCTCTGCCCAAATAATGTGTTCTTGACGCTCTGGGTAATCGCTGTATGAGTTTCCCGACCACCTCTGCCCCAGCTGTGCCTGCTAGCTGAGCCAGCTCGTCTATAGAATCCTCCACCGACCATCTATCAGCGGTTCCCTTGGTGGCTACAGCTACCAAAAACGCTTGTTCTGGCGAAGCCTGGGTAACGATTGTTGCTTTAATAATAATGTCTCCTCAACATTATGTAAAGTCAATTCCCGGCCTTAGTTTTCTTCTGGTATCACGCCAGGCTGACAGTCGCGACAAACCCTTTACCAGCCCTGCATCCGGGATAGTTAATGACAGCCGTATATAACCCTCGCCGTGCTTGCCATAACTTACCCCCGGAGTAACCACCACCCCAACCCTTTCCAGTAAATCAGCGGCAAAGTCCATGGAGGTATAGCCTTCAGGAACCTTAGCCCAAATATAAAGACATGCCTTGGGAGGCTGGGCTTTAAGTCCGATATTATTTAGCACATCGATAACCAAATCACGGCGTCTTTGATAAATGGCGTTGTGCTCCGGGATGCAATCCTGGGAGCCGGTCAAAGCCTCAATGGCAGCATATTGAATAGCCTGTGGAATTCCTGAATCCAGGTTTGATTTAACCCTCTTTAGAGCATCTACCATGGCAGCATTACCCACCACCATTCCTATTCGCCACCCGGTCATATTATAGGTTTTAGACAGGGAGTGAAACTCCACCCCTATTTCCTTAGCCCCATCTGCCTGCATAAAGCTAACCGGCTGATAGTTGTCAAAGGCGACCTCTGAATATGGTCCATCATGACAGACAGCTAGGTCGTGATGCCGAGCGAATTCCACTACCCTGTTGAAAAAATCGAGGTCAGCTACTGCGCTGGTAGGGTTATTAGGATAGTTTATCCACAGTAACTTGGCATTTTTCAGTACATAAGCAGGTATGGCTTCTAAATCAGGCAGAAAATCGTTCTCTTCAATAAGCGGCAGATAGTAAGGATTACCACCGGCTAACATGGTGCTTACTGAATAAACGGGGTATGCCGGGTCAGGTACCAGGGCAACATCCCTGTAGTCAATAAAGCACAAGGCAATGTGGGCAATGCCTTCCTTTGAGCCAATGAGGGGTAATATTTCTTTGTCAGCATCAAGGGAAACACCAAAGCGCTTTTTATACCACCCAGCTATAGCCCGACGCAATTCAGGCAAACCTTCACTCTCTGGGTAGCGGTGATTAGCCGGGTCTTGTGCTGCCTGACATAGCCTATCAATTATGTGAGGTGGTGTGGGAATATCAGGGTCACCTATGGCGAAGCTGACTACCTCTTCACCCTTAGCCCTTTTCTCGGCAATCTTCTTACTGATTTCCACGAAAAGATAAGGTGGTAAATGCTCAACCCGTCTTGACATTCTCATCTGGCCACTCTCCACTAAATACAATTTCAGCTGGACCGCTGAGGAATACTTCCCCTACCCCATCCCACTCCACACCCAGTATTCCCCCTTGTAGTTTTATGTCAACTTTGCTATCGATATAATCATGTAGCTGGGCTAAAACGGCTATGGCGCAGGCGCCGCTGCCACAAGCCAATGTCTCCCCTACCCCCTTCTCCCATACCCGGGCTTCTATTTGCTTTCGGCTCACCACTCTAGCCACCTCAAAATTTGCCCTGTTGGGAAACATCCTGTGCTGTTCCACTTTTGGTCCCAATTGGGACAATGGGAAATCAGATACCGGATGCTGCCAGAAATAAACAGCATGCGGATTTCCCATAGAGACAAAGCTCAGAGGTAGCTCCTTGTCATCTACCATAACAGGATAGTTCATTATTGGTTTTACGGGCAAAAAGATATTTCCTCCCTGCTCTATCGTTACCGGGATATCCTCAGCTCCAAATTTCGGTTCACCCATACCTACCTGAATAGTAGTTACCTTACCTCCCACTGTATGAAGCCTGGCTTTTCTTACCCCCGATATTGTTTCGACTGATATTTCTTGAGTCTTACTATCAGCTAATCCCTTATGTAAAGCATATTTAGCTAGGCATCTCAGACCATTGCCACAAGCCTCAGCCTCAGAGCCATCAGAGTTGAATACCCGCATCTGGAGGTCAGCATTATTTGAGGGCAGCATCAGTAGCAAGCCATCGGCGCCAACGCCGAAGTGGCGGTTGCATATAGCTATCGCCACCTGCGACCAATCATGCTGCGCTTTACCAGCCTCCACCAGTATAAAATCGTTTCCTGCACCCTGCACCTTGGTGAAATTCATATAAGACTTCCTTAATTACTCCCTCTTATAAATTTACTCAGTGGTGCCATGATTTGTGAATCCACCGTGCTCTGTATATCAAACCACTTTATTCTATCATCTTTCAACTGAAACCAGGTATATTGATGCCGGACAAGTCGGTGGGTTTCAAACTTGATTTGCTGTATGGCAGCAGCCAGGGTTAGCTCACCTCTAAGAAGCATGCTAATTTGCCTGTAGCCTATGCCGGACATAGCTGGCAGATTGAAATCGTAGCCCCTATTCACCAGCCGCTTGACTTCATCAACCAAACCCTGCTTTATCATTTCATCAACCCTCAAGTCAATTCTGCGATATAGTTCTGCTCTATCTGCGGTTAGACCTATTATGAGGGTGTTAAACGGCGGCGCCTCTTTACGCTGAAGCTGGGAAAAGGGAATCTCTGCCTCTTTATACACCTCAAGAGCCCTTATGGTGCGGCGCACATTGCGAGGGTCAATCCTCTGCGCTGCCACCGGGTCAACACTGGTAAGCTCCTGATAAAGCTCATCTCCCCCCACCCTGGCCGCCTTCTCCTCCAGACCATGCCTGAATTCTGGGTCAGGCGCTACCTGCGGTATTCCCCAGCCTTCCAGTACTGACCATACATACAGCCCGCTACCACCTACCAATAAGGCTAGCTTATTTCGCTGTTGAATGTCCTCAATAGCTCTGTAGGCTAGCTGTTGATATTGAGCCAGGCTAAAGTTTTCATCAGGACTAACTATATCAATCAGGTGATGGAGAACTAGAGCGCGCTCCTCCTGGCTGGGTTTAGCGGTGCCAATATCCATATAACGGTAAATCTGTCTGCTGTCAGCACTCACTATCTCCCCGTTAAAAGCCTGAGCCAGGCGAAGAGCCAGCTTGCTCTTGCCTATGCCGGTAGAACCAACTATTGCTACTAAGTGGTTCATTTCATAACTCTACTTCTCTCTAGACTTTGCGAAGAAACCTCTCTTAGCCTACCTGCCAAAGACATCTTGCTCTCCTTCATACCACTTCCGATAAGCCCAACTATGGATTTCACAAGCTAATTTTTGCTTCTTGCCCTCTTTAGCACAATAAGGGCAATAGATATCGTTTGTTAATATTTTGGGTGGTTTACCCCAAGGCACTTCCCCTGCTTTTTGAGGTTGCTTATCAACCTCACCCCCTTTATCCTCCTCTCCTTCAAAGGAGAGGAGGAAGTATTAGTTTTGAAGGGGCTTCGCCTCTCTTTAACTCTCTTCGGATAGATGACCTTAAATCTCTGAGGTTTGCTTTACGATGCTCAAGAACTCGCTTGCTTTAAGGCTTGCTCCGCCGACAAGGGCACCATCTATCTCAGGCTGGTTTATAAATTCGGCAATATTATCAGCGGTTACACTGCCACCATAGAGGATGCGCACATTATGGGCAACTTTCTCGCCATGTTGCTGGGAGATATACTGGCGGATAAAACCGATGGTCTCATTTGCCTGCTCGCCGGTAGCTGCCCTGCCAGTGCCAATAGCCCAAATCGGCTCATAGGCTAAAACCAAACCACTGAAATAATATATTCGGTCTGAAGACGAGTTCAGTTGCTCGGTTAATACCTCTTCTGTTCTTCCTGCCTCATTTTCCTCCAATCTTTCTCCGATACATAAAATGGGCTTCAGACCAACCTTCAGCGCCGCTTTGACCTTTTTATCTACAATCTCTCCAGTCTCATTAAAGTGCTGCCTGCGCTCGGAGTGTCCAATAATAACAAATTCACAGAGGTCAGCCAGCATCAGTGGCGAAATCTCCCCGGTATATGCCCCCTTTTCCTCAAAGTATATATTCTGTGCCCCCAGTTTTATTGAACTTCCCTCAATTACCTCCTTTATGGCGGCTAAAGAGACAAAAGGTGGGCATATTACCTTATCCACATTGTCTATCTGGTCAAGCTCCTGGCGCATTTCATTGACCAGTTCTATAGCTTCGCTTACCGTGGTATTCATCTTCCAGTTACCAGCAATCATAGGGATGCGCATTTTAACCTCACGTGAAACTTATACTTTTGATTTAAATAACTTTGGGAAAAACATGCCCACCTTACGCTTATATTCACGATATTCACTGCCAAATCGCCGTTCTAACTCCCTTTCCTCCCACAGTGATGCGTGCAGATAGGCTGCTATTAAAGCAAGAATCGCCACCATTAGACCAGCAGTGGACTTAAAACCGATAGCTGCACTAAATGCCAGAAGGACGCAGGACAAACAAATTGGGTGCCTTATGTAAGAATAAATGCCGTCTGTAACCAATGCAGACCTATCACGACCACTGATGACCCTTAGAGGACAGGCTTTCATTCCCAGAGCGAGGACTGGCATGGCTAGGATGACAAGAAGAGCACATACTAAATAACTTACCCACTCCGCCAACGGCAACAAAAGCACTGCCGACCTATTAGCAAAGAAAGACACGAGAATTACGAGTATGACCCAAGGCACTTTTAAGTAGCCTCCTAAGCGCCAAATTTATTAAGCTTCAGAGCGTTAGCCATTGCTAGAGGCATAATCTGAGTTGCCGGAAACCTTCCCAGTCCGCCAAAAATACAGGCTGACTCTGAAAACTCGCCTACCCTATCAGGGCGACACCACTTGGAATACAAAAGGATTGGCAGCGGGTGCCAGCTATGTCCTTTGAGCAAGGCTGGTGTTGAGTGGTCGCCGGTAACCACGATGACATCGGGTTCAAGGCTGGTCAGGCTAGGTAGAGCATCATCAACCTCTTCTATAATCCTGACCTTTCGGTCAAAGTCACCATCCTCACCAGCGGAATCAGTCCCCTTTATATGCAGGAAGAAGAAATCATAATCGGTATAGTTCTGTTTTAAGGTGGCAAACTCCTCTTTGATGCTGGCACCGGTTTCCAGAACCTGCATACCGACCAACTTAGCTAATCCACGATACATAGGATAACCGGCAATGGCTGCTGGCTTTAATTTATAGATTTCACCCATGGTGGAAAAGTGAGGTCGCTGGGAGAAGCCACGCAGCAGCACCATATTGGCTGGGTGATGCTTAGACAAGATTGTTCTGGCTTGAGCTATGAATTGGGCAGCAATAGCAGCCATCATATCAGCTTGTGGATTCAGGGCAGTAATAACCCTTGGCGCCACCCCTACCTGCTGGGGGTCGGAATCGCTGACCTCAGGAGTTAGTCCCTTTCCTCGAAACACTGTTATAAAGCGATGCTCCTTGACGGGGCAAACAAAAAGTTTAACCCCCTCTATCACCAATCCATCTAGCAACTGGCATAGCTTGGTACACTTCTCAGTGGAGATACGCCCTGCCCTGCGGTCAATGACCAGTCCGGCTTCATCTACAGTGCAGAAGTTACCCCGAGCTGCTATATCTCCCGGCTTTAGGTCAAAATCAATCCCCATTGCCTCCAGCACCCCCCGACCAATGCTGAAGCTGAGAGGGTCATAACCAAATAGAGCCAGATGACCTGGAGCGCTACCAGGGGTTATTCCCCGACTCACCGGGTCAATAAGACCACATGTACCTTTGGTTGCTAGCTGGTCGAGGTTAGGTGTATCGGCTGTTTCCAGCTCTGTCTTGCCCGTTTTTGGACTGGGCAATCCACCTACGCCATCAATAACCAGTAACACAATCTTGGTGGGGGAAGGTTTGGAAATGTCCTTTATTAAATTTAAACTATCCATTATAGTCAGACCTCACTATTGAGTAATGCCTCCACACCGGGCAGTGTTTCGCCACCCAAGAATCTGAGTGAGGCACCGCCCCCGGTAGAGACAAAAGTCATCTTGTCAGCTAGTTTCATTTCAGTTACTACCTCAGCGGTAGAGCCTCCCCCAATAATAGTAGTAGCCTCAAGACCAGCTA
>DAOWJM010000082.1 GCA_030640325.1 Dehalococcoidia bacterium
AGCCTTTTTGGCTTGCTCGTTAGCCTTATCGGTCAACATCGGCATTACTACCAGTTGATAACCGTCAACACTAAAGAGCATTGGGCTGTAGGCGTTGGAGAGCTTAAACTCTGCCATACCCCCGCAAGCTCTTAACGCTTCGGCAAGGTATTGACCGTCTATCCTCACAAAGCCTTGCCCATCGGTGTCGGCGGGTATATCGGCTTGCCCCTTGTCATCGGGATTAGCCATAACGAGCTTACCGTCGCCAATGGTCAAGTCTATCGGGTAGGCTTTAGGATTGTCCGATAGTGCCTTGAGTGAATTGGTAGCCTTGATTGCCTCTACCGTGTCAAAGTGGGCTGTGGTGTTAAACTCGGTCGGGATTAGCTTCTCATAGTCGGGGTAGTCCCCGTTGACGCTTACCCACTTATAGCGGATTAGCTCGGTATCTATAAGTAGGCTATAACCGCCAATGGTATCACCGCCCGCCTCAAAGCTAACCCTTGCCCGCTTTGCCCGCTTAAGAGCACTAGCTATGCCCTTAAGCTCATCACGGTTTACTAGGGCTTGCCCTTCTTCATCATAGTCAAGGCTGATAATCGCTAGCCTAAAACCATCAGCACCGACCAGCGTCAATTTACCGTCTTTGGCAACAAAGTTGACACAAGCTAAAACTGGTCTAGCCTCATCATCTTTGGCTGTGAACGGTAAAACCCTAGCCAGTGCGTCGGCTAGCTCACTACCCCCTACATTGGGCTTGACAGTATTAGACGGGCTTACCCTAACCTCACAAAGGGTCATAGGCGTTTTGTCACCAATCCAGTCGCTATCGGCTAGGTAGCTGGTATTAGCTCCGCAGATTACCTTAAGCCTCTTACTGGTAGCCTGCGCTCCGCTAGCACTACCGTTAGACGGAGCAACCTTAACTACATTACTACCGCCCAAAGCCTTAAGGTATCCGACAAAGCCCTTTCGCCCTAGAGTAAAGTCAAGGACTGTTACCCTGTCGGCTAGTGCCCTTACTAGGGCACTTACCAGCATCGCCTTGTGAGCGACAAAGCCTTTGCCTGAACGCTTGCCCACGATATTCAGTTGTTCCACAAAACCCCCTTTTGGCTATCCGACAGTGGGCAAGGCTGTCGGCTTCACCTAGTAGTAACCGCTGATTACCCGCAACCCGCTGGCGTAATCGGTAGTCCCACTAATACAAGCGATTAAGAGGGGTAATTCGTTATCATTAAAACAGTCCTTTTTGGTGTTTATGCCGATAACGGTATAGGTAAAGCCTCTCGTAGCCTGATAGAGTTTTGCCATTGTCTATCTTATGAGCGATAGCGACTAGCCTCTTTGGGTAACCTAGCTCCCAAGTGCTACGCTCCGCCCAAGCCTCAATATCAATGCTGTCATCGGCTAGGGTGTCTATCAGCCTTACCGTGTTACCCTCTGCATCCGCTATCTCGGTATTGAGGCTCTGGACTGGTCTTAAGGCTAGGTATGGGCAACTTCCCCGCCCGGCATTTTTGTTATGCCTACAGCTAGCACAATGAGGCTCGGTAGGTAGTCCGCTATAGATACAAACCTTGACTTGGTGCTTGGCTTGCTCTCTCCAGTAGTCGGCTACACAGTGAGAGGCAATCCGTAGCATACCGTATAACGAGAGGTCGGGCTTGCCTAGCCTCTCATTACGGGCTTGCTGGTCGGCAAAGGCTAGTATAATGGTATGCCTTAAGTCTAGCCTATCCTGTGCCTCTACCTTATACTCAAACCGTCGGGCTACTTCTAACCAATCCCGCCACTTGCCAGCTAGCTGGTCATAGGATTGCTCGGCTATTGCCTTAATCTCTTGGTATAATTCCTCTTGCCTCATAGTTACCCCCTTCCTATAAGGCAAGCATCAAGCTGGCTATATTCAATTGTTAAGGTGCTAGCAGAATTATGATTTACCTAAAATCTCATATCTGCTAGAATAAGTATGCTTTACAAAAGAGCCTTTAGAAAAGAAAAGGAAGTAATTACTTTTTTAGTAAAAGGGATATATGCTAAAATCAGCCTGTGATAGATAAAATCTTGCTTTTTAATCTAGCCATTGAGCCTCGCCCGTATCAAACTCAGGCGACTGAATGGGCTTTAGCAAAGCAGCAAGCCGTCTGCTAACTTCCCACTGGGGCAGGCAAGACACTGGTAGCCGTGCTCTGGCTTAAGTCGCTGTTTGAATTGGGCCAAATTAAAAACGCCCTTATTCTTGAGCCGACCAGGCTACTGGTAAACCAGACAAGCGACTACCTCTTTTACAAGGCTGGTGTTGAGTCTATTCTTATTGACGGGGCGAATCCCTCGCACAAAGAGGGCGGAACTCTGGCAATCTGAAGTAGTAGTAGCCACCCCTGAAACTACCTTCAACGACATTGACCTTGTGCACTTCAACGCTATTGTCGTGGACGAATGTCACCATACTGTAGGTCAGGATGCCTTCGCCAAGGTCATGCAAGAACTCCACCCAACCTATAGACTGGGGCTCAGTGCCTTTATACCGGCTAGGAGAGAACGAGAGGTAACTGAACTAATCGGACCAATAAGGAGATGGAACTGGAGCAGTATGCTAAGATGAGGGAGCGAGGTTTATGGGGAACAAGTGAGGGTGAAGGTTAGTTTCAGGGCACCAGCCACATCAAAAATCACCGAATATTACAACCCACCCTAGCTATCCCTTCTATCGCGAGATATTTAACTACCTTGTCCCCTTAGAGGACGGTTTTATCATACTTATTTGCGGGAGCCGCTTGCCCGTGGGCACTAACCAAACTCTGGGTGCGCCGTCCGAACTGGGTCGAGCTAAGTAGCTTCCTCACCCTGACCCTTGGCTGTCAACCTGTAAAAAACTCGCTTCTCTAAAAACGGATAAATACTTGCCTCCTCCCTATCAACAGGCTCAACTAAGTTCAACAATTTGAACCAGTGCCAATACTTTGCGAAGCTGTTATAGCTACCTCCTCTGATGGGTTTATCGCCTATTTCGACCCTCTCCTTATTTATGCGCTCCAAGTCCTCCTTCAGTGCATGGAATACACCAGCACAACAGGATTCTCCGTGCTCCTGAAGATACGATTTTGCAAAGACACCAGGACGATACTCACTGGCACCTCTCCCCCAAAACCCGGCTATTTGCGGAGGATTCCTATGTTTCCTTTCCTTGCCAGACTTTTTCTTTGCTTTCCTAATCCTTCGTCTCTGTTCCTTCATCTTCTTCCCAAACTCGGTCATAGTCCTCATGGAGGTCCTTCAAGGAGTATTGCAAGTAGACTGAAGTGGTCGTGGGACTTGAGTGCCCCAAGATTTTTTGCAATCTCTCAATCGTCATGCCTCTTTTTATACAGTGGATGGCGAAGGAATGCCTCAGGTGGTGAGGATGGAGTTTTCTATGTTGGGAGATAGCCGGGTCGCCTATCTCCTTTATCCCTGCCCTTCTCCCCAGCTTCCAGTAAATCTGGTCAACCCTCTGCCTAGTAATAGGAAAGAGTAAATCCCCCTTGTAGGGAAACTGCTTTCTCCACTCTAAGTAATCCTTGACCATTTCCAAAGTGCCCTGGTCAATAGGAACCACCCTCCTCCTTTCAATTGCCTTGCCATCCCTCTTTCGCATCTTCTGAACTTTGATGATGATGCCACGGCTGCCAAAGTCAATATCTTGAATCCGAATACCAATTAACTCACTCACTCTAACGCCAGTTCGCCACGGGATGCGGATAAGCAAAGCATCCCTAGGGTTGGTGGTAGTGGCAATTAGCCTCTCCACTTTCTCTGGCAAAAGGTATGCTCTTAGGTCTCTAATCGGAGTAACCTGTGTCATTTAATAAACCTTATCGTTCTTTTGGTTTCCATTTGGTATCTATTGGATTAAAGAAGCTCTAATGCTTTTCCTATGGCTTCGTCTATCCCAGTTGTTCTCCTAAGTGTGGCGAATTGCTGCCTAATATCTTGTTCTTTCTCAAGAAATCGCCAAATAGCATCTGGTCCTAGGTAGTTCTTGATAGCCTGTGTGACTAATTCCCTAGCTTCTTTAGGTCTTATAACCAGGGCATTCGCCTCACATTTCCTAATACCAAAAGTTTTAATGTATTCTTGAACATAGGGTAAGTGGTAGTTTGGATGTGATGGTGATGCTAAATCTTTCTTTGAGCCGATGATTAGGTCATCTATCCACGGCAATTTATTGGTCTCAATGAAATTGTAATTAAGCCCGAACCGTTCTATCTCGAGGTTATCGGGGTTATAACCTTCAGTACCCTCACTCCAGACTATATCCTCCAAGTCCTCAAGGCTTTTACGGATGAACTCCGATATTCGCAGCCCATCAGGGTCATGATCACCACAATAAAGCAATACACACTTCAATCCCCTATCCTCAGCTTGCTTAAAGCGTTTTGCATACTCAACGCCAATGTTTTCATAAAAAACTCCACTTGGGTGAAGGCTAGGCGGTGCAGCAATATAGTTGCCATCCGCACGGATTTCCAGCCATGTTTGATTACCTCCTTTGGCAACAAACTGGCTTGGCATAGGCGTGTTTGACCGCAAGTACACATGGACACCTCGGGGAGTTTTGACAATAAAGGTAGAGGCTAGCAGTTTATGCCACAGCTCTTGGCCGAAAAACTTCATAGCGCCATTAGGGGCATTGAAGCAAAGAGCTACAAGCCCGTTGGAAACGCCTCCACAGATTATACCGACATTAGTAGGCTTTCCTTCATGGAACCATTCTGCCAGTTCACTAAAATTGGGAGGTCTATTTTGAAAGGTTTTCCAAGCGAATGCTGGTCTTTTTGCTCCCCATATTACCGGAATATACCGTAGCTTCTCCCTCTCACAGAACTCGATTCCTTTGCGCAAGTTCGGCCAGTCAAACCGAGGGCATGCTTCACTTGTGTTAGGAGTTCCGCTATCATTAGGGAAAGAGTCATTCAGCTCCATTACCCTATCTCCTCTACCTTCCTAAAGTCCTAGGTCGAAACTGGGGCTTCTTCGTTTTCAGCTCTTTGACTGGACTAAAGCAACATTTTGGCCTTGCTCGAGTAGCTTATCAAGCGCCTTACGTGGCACCAATAACCTGCGACCAATTTTTATGACTGGTATTTCCCTAGTCTTAACCCGGTCATAGCAAAGGTTCCTGCCAATCCCCAAGACCTTAGCAGCTTCTTCAACACTTAGTGTGAGTTTACCTTCCATTGCTTTTCCCTTCCTTGCCATTGGTGCTATTGAGTGCTATCAGCTTATATGTTATACTAGTTATTGAATTTTGTCAAATAATGTTGAGGTTAAATGGCAAGATTGAGGCAAGATACTTGACAAATGTTGACAGATGGTGTATACTTTAAGTGTCGGATAAAAAGCTAATAGTAAGGAGGGGAATGTCAAATATGAAGAAAAAAGAAGTTTCTCCGATTGAACTTAAAAAAATTGTGGAATTAAGACAGTTCGATACTCCTTGGACGGAAATCGAACGGGAGACCAAGGTTGAAAGACGGATTGCGAAGCGTGCTTATGATGAATGGGAGAGAGATAAAAAAATGAAAGAGCAAGAAGCAGTGCGATTTCGTGTCGCTGCGGAAGCCTTCCATGAACATATAAACGATCTCATCAGATTGGCAGAGGCACTAAGCAACCATCTTTCGCTACCTATTGGCCCTGATGAGGCTCGGAGCGCAGATCAGAATATTTCCAACCTATGGCAGACGAGTATTCTCGAAGAATCACCCCCCTATGCACTATCCCAAGCCGACAGGATCCGACAGATACGGTCAAATGAGCGTCTCAATTTAATGATGTTCAAATCTCTTCAAAGTCACACAGGTGAGAAGCTCCGGTGGCAGGCCTTAGATGAATGGAAAGGGGCTTGGGATAGCTGCCGAGGTCTTTTTAATAATCTGAAGATAGAAGGGCGGAAGGACATTATGAATATTCTCGACAAAGAGCCCAATCTTTTGCAAGAAATTGAGAAGCGAAGTAAAAAAGAGGATGCCATACAGCGAATGGCACGAGCGATGGTTCATGCTACATGGCAAAGCATTGTCGATAATAAATTTGACCCGGAATCTCCTAGAGTGAAGGTTAGCTATGAGCTGGTTGATAGAATAGTGGCTATATTCGCCGAGAAGGAGCTGAATGAGAAGGTAATAGCTCTATGCAATGATGCACTTGAAACCTTACTGAAAGAAGATAATACGCTAAAATGGGTTAAGCAGTTATGTGATGAAGTTCATACAATGAGACAGGCGACAGATGAATTAGCAAAGACCTTGAACCGACTAGTACTCTACCCTATTATACTCAACACCAAATGTGATCTCTGCCCTGCATAATTAGCATAAAAAACTATATTCCAATAAAATGAAGAAAGGAGAGTAAAATGAAAGGACATATGAAGCAAAGGAGTAAGGGATCATGGACTATCTGGGTGGATGTCGGCCGTGATCCTGAGACGGGAAAACGCAAGCAGCAAACCCTTACAGTTCGTGGCACCAAAAGAGATGCGGAGAGGGAGTTAAGAGAACTGCTACACTCGTTAGAAGCAGGTAGCTATATCAAACCCAGTCGTATTACATTAGGTCAGTGGCTGGAGCAATGGTGCCAGAGTTATGTCGCTATACACTGTTCAGCCCGGACGGCAGAGAGTTACCAATCCGAAGTGCGGCGTCACCTAACTCCCATCTTAGGAAGAATACTTCTGCCCCAACTTCAGCCACAGCACTTAGAGAATTACTATAGCCAGGCTCTCATTAAGGGTCGTGTTGATGGAAAAGGTGGCCTCTCTGCTCGAACTGTCCAGTATCATCATCGTATTCTATCTGAGGCGCTGAGCCATGCTGTTAAAATGGGATTCTTGGCTCGCAATGTTGCTGAGGCGGTAGCTCCCCCACGAGCTGAGCGCAAGAATCTGGCAAATCTAGCTCCTGAGAATGTCCCCAACTTCCTAGAAGCCGCTCGAGAGGCACCTTACTATGAGCTGTTTTACACAGCATTATGGACTGGGATGCGATTGGGCGAGTTGCTAGGACTACGCTGGTGTGATGTAGATCTCGATATGGCTTCCATTTCTGTAGTTCAAGCGTTATATAAGCGCTGCGGGGTCTGTAAGATGATAGAGCCTAAGAGTTCTCGCAGCCGGCGCCGGATAGCGTTATCGCCCTCTCTGGCACTATTACTACGTCAGTATAAAGCTGACCAACAGGCACAAAGAATCTTACTGGGGGAGCCTCTAGCTGATAGTGGTCTTGTATTCAGCCATATCGACGGTAAGCCTCTTGACCCAGGGGTAGTCAGCCATACCTTTGCTAAAGTCCTTAGGAAAGCCGGGTTGCCCCATATCCGCTTCCATGACCTGAGGCATAGTCATGCCACCCTCTTGCTAAAAGCCGGCATACACCCTAAAATAGTAAGTGAAAGGCTGGGGCACGCCAACATTGGCATTACCCTTGACACCTATAGCCATGTTTTGCCTGGGCTACAGGAAAGGGCCGCCGAGCGCTTTGACGAAATGCTGGAGCCGGGGGTAATTGCAGAAGATGTTAGCAAAATGTTAGCAAAGGGTCCTAGTCTAGATAGCGTGGGCCGCTAGCTCAACTGGCAGAGCAGCTGACTCTTAATCAGCCGGTTACAGGTTCGAGTCCTGTGCGGCTCATACTCAACCTCCTCGTCCTTTGCCGACATCCTCTACTTTAGCCAGTCTCGATTCAAGAAATCTATCAAAGCGCTGAGCGGCTACCTCTGTAGTCCACTGACTACGTGGGAATAAATGTCCAGAGTAACGGCTATACTTCCGTGCCCCAACCGCTCCTGAACTATTTTGGGGAGACACTCTTCCCGAGTGGCTTAAGAGCGCCATTACTCTGGAGAAGCTGGAGATGAATATGAGGGCACTCAGGGGAGGAAACCCCACCGGGACTGATGCCGAAGCCTGCGCCTATCTTTACACAGCTGCCCTGACTCAGCCGATGAGCCAAGACTGGGGTCAGATTTACCTCTATATCGCTGGCAAAGTCTATGAGAAGTGGCACACCAAAGAGTCGGGGGTTACCATGCCCGACGATATCCGGGTGGACTCAATCAGCGATGACCAGATGAGAGATTTAAACAGGCTCAAGGCGTGGCTCTATCACAAGAGAACCACGGTAAGGCTTGACCGAGACCGAGCGAAGAGGCAGCCAGGAGAAAAGCAGAACACCCCGCATTATTCTATTTCTAGTAATCAACTAAGTAACTAGAGGGTCAAGACTTCATCTTGACCCTCTTTTTTTGACCTCTGCGGCTGCACAAATCAAGCGTTTGGGCAATGTTAGACATTTTGGACTCTCGTTTGGGCTTCCAGCCCCTCTTCACTTTTACCAATAGTTGAGATATAATTACAGTTGAATAATTTCAGCACGGAGGTACTTGCGGTGGTGTTAGGAGATATTATCCGGCTCAATGCCATGAAGTTTCCTGATAAGACTGCTCTGGTTTTTAGGAACACCAGACTTAGCTATTCCCAGCTTAATCATCGGGTGAACTGTCTGGCAAAGGCACTGCTGGGAATCGGGGTTAAACAGGGGGATAGGGTAGCCATCCTGGCTGACAACTGCTCCCAGTATGTGGAGGTGTATTTTGCCACCTCTAAGGGTGGCATGGTCATCGTGCCAATTAATAATTCCCTTGATGCAGAGGGGATGACCTATATTGCCAATGACTCCGGGGCAAATACCATTATCTTTGGCCAGAACTATGTGGACACCGTCAATTCTCTGCGCCCTGGGTTGAAATCGGTTAAAAATTACATTGTTATTGGCGAGGCAGCGGGGGCGGAGAGCTATGAGAGACTGGTCTCCGACTACCCCGCAGACGAGCCTGAGGTAGCTGTAGATGAGGATGATATCGCCTGGCTGCTTTATACCAGCGGAACTACTGGCCCACCCAAGGGGGTGATGCTGAGCCATAAGAGTCAGATTGTGGACTCGGCCAATACCATTCTGACTTGTTTTCCAATAAACCGGAGCGATATCCACCTGGTTATTCTGCCCCTTTTTCATATCGGTGCTCTGTGGCATATGAGGTGTCATTTCTATATGGGCAACACCACTGTGTTGATGGATGCTCGTGACCCCAAGCTGGTTCTGGAGACAATTGAGCGGGAGAAGGTGACCACTATGTGCTTTGTGCCACCGATGATAGTTCCCATAGCTAATTATCCCGACATTGATAAGTATGATGTTAGCAGCATGCGAATAATGATATATTCCGGTGCGCCTTTGCCTGAAGGGTTAGAGCAGCGGCTGCATGAGATTTTTGGCGACATAATCATTCAGGTTTTTGCCCTAACTGAGGGCGGACCAGCAGTTATCATGCCGCCATTGATGGAAGGACCGTGGGAGAAGGTGAAAAGAAAGGGTTCTTGCGGCAAAGAAGTGCTTAATGTTGAGGTCAGGCTGGTTAACGAAAAGGGTAGCGACTGTGCCCCAGGGCAGGTGGGGGAGATATTAGCCAGGGGCGATAATATAATGAAGGGCTACTGGAATATGCCTGAAGCCACCGCCAAGGCGCTGGAGGGTGGCTATCTGCATACTGGTGACCTGGCGACAAAGGACGAGGAGGGCTATTATTATATCACTGGTAGGAAGAAGGACGTAATCACCAGCGGAGGCAAAGCAGTATATTCGCCGGAGATAGAGAACCTCATCTCTTTGCATCCTGCTATCTCCGAGGTCGCAGTCATAGGGGTTCCCGATAGAGAGCTGGGTGAGGCAGTGAAAGCGGTCGTAGTGCTGAGGACAGGAGAAGAAGCTACCGAACAGGAAATAATCAGCTGGTGCTCAGGTAAAATTGACCTGTATAAGGTGCCCAAGTCGGTAGATATAGTCGATAGCCTGTCCAAGACTCCCAGTGGCAAGGTACTTAAGACCGCGTTAAGAAACAAATATAGCAAATAAGCTTCTATCTAATGACCTTTTGCCCGACATGGGGCTGAAACACTTCAGGGACAACGCAGTGGCTTAGTAAACAGCTTGGTCATTCGGCAGCAGTAAACCGACGATGGCAAGCAGGCGCGGACAGTGATATTCTTACTCCCAAGTTCTTTCATCCAGAATTGTTTTGTGTTCCTCTGGGATAGTTCCCTTGGCTACAAACTCAATCTTATCTGCCTTGACTCGACATACATCTTGGAACTTTTGGTTCAAATCATCGGCTAGTTGACTTTTATCTATGGCTTTATCTTTAAGCTCAATCTTAAAAGCCATCTCATCTCGCTCTCCCTTGCGCCCCACCACTATCTGAAATGCTGAGATTTGGTCAAAGCCTGAGAATACAGCTTCGGCTTGTTTAGTAACCACAAACATGCCCCTCACTTTAATGGCATCACCAGCCCTGCCGACAATAGCCACCAGCCGGTTTGATGTCCGACCGCAAGGGCAGAGCTCGGTGGTATAGTAAGACATATCGCCGGTACCGAAGCGGATTAGCCCCCAGGTCTTATTAAGGAGGGGAGTTACCACTATTTCGCCAATCTCTCCAGGTCCCAGCTGTTTTCCTGTCTCGGGGTCGACTATTTCTATTACATATTCATCCATAAAATGCATGCCTGATTTCTGACTGCATTCGTAGGCAAAGCAACCACCGGGCTCGGTAACAGCGTAGGCCTGTGCTGTAGAAATCCCGTAATCTTCCTCAAGGCTTTTCCTTAACGATGGGGGGAGCATTTCACCGGTAAACCATGCCTTGCGGACGGCGAAATCGCGGCGGAAGTCGTAACCCATCTCTTCAGCCCGTTTGATGATGGTCATCAGAAAGCTGGGTGTCCCAACAAATCCAGTAACCTGCAAATCGTGCATGGTCTGGACCTGAATTTCTGTGTTTCCCACACCCATAGCTATGGGTGTCGCTCCGCAATCCCTTATGGCTTCATGAAACAGGATGCCGGCAGGAGACATGTGATAGGTGAACGAGTTTATCACTATATCTCCCTTTCTGAACCCGGCGGCATAGAATGATTTGGCAAACCACTTAATATTTTCAGCATGCAGTGGCTCATAAACAGGGCCCGGTGAGATGAATATACGGTCAACCTCCTCAGCAGGGATAGTTAAAAAGCCACCGTAGGGTGGTTTTGATTTTTGTAGCTCTATCAGCTCGGTCTTCCTGGTGATGGGGAGCTTTTCCAGGTCTTTTATAGTGCGAATCTGAGACGGGCTAACCCCTACTCTATCCAGGATTTCCTTTGCCGATGGGGCATGGTGGTAGGCATAATCAATACTCTCAGCTAGCTTCTGGTTAAAATATCCCTCCCTTTTCTCAGGGGGCATTATTTCCAGGTCATCAAAAAAATCGCCTCGCTTAGTTTCTGGCATTACAGCCACCTCTTTCGTCTCTTATAGTGCTTTACCTCACGGTAGCTCTTCTTAGCCCCTACCGCTGATAGCCCCATATAAAACTCCTTCACATCCTCGTTATCTCTCAGTTTTTCGGCAGGACCATCAAGAACCGCCCGACCATTTTCCATAACATAGCCATAATGAGCAATAGTAAGGGCAATCCTCACATTCTGCTCCACGAGGAGAACGGAAGTTTTCTGCTCGGTGTTAAACCGATTTATGATATCGTATATTTCTTCCACCAGCATCGGTGCCAGCCCCAATGATGGCTCATCCAGCATCATCAGCTTGGGGGCTGACATCATGGCTCGTCCTATCACCAGCATCTGTTGCTCGCCTCCGGAGAGGTAGCCGCCTGTATTATGGCGAACGTGCTTGAGCGCAGGGAAGTAGTCATAGACCATCTCCAGGTCTCTCTTGATTGCTGCCCGGTCAGTGCGGTAATGAGCGCCGACCATCAGGTTCTCTTCAGCGGTCAGATGTCCGAAGACCCTTCGCCCCTCCAGTGCCTGAATAATACCCAGCTTGGCTATGTCCTGGGCAGGCTTTCTATCTATTCGCTCTCCGTTCCACTCAATGCTGCCATCGGTTACCTCACCTTCCTCAATATGTAAAAGACCGGATATTGCCTTAAGGGTGGTAGTTTTACCAGCCCCGTTAGCCCCAAGTAGGGCAATGATTCCTGCCTCCGGGATTTCCATAGACACACCATGAAGTACCCGGATAACGTTGAGGTAGGTAACCTCAATGTTATTCAGCTTAAGCATATTTAACCCCCGGCAGGAGCCCCCGCCCTAAGGCGAGGACTCCTACACATTGTTATTTATTCAAGGAACAGCCCATGGGAACAGGTCAGGGAAGTTCTCGTATGGTATCCGTGGTGCCTCAACCCAGCCGCTTACCGGGGTGATTTTACCATCTATTACCTGGAATACCCTGACTGACTTAGCCAGCCTGTTGTCCCCCGGAGTATACGTTACCGGGCTTTGAAGACCCTCAACCAAATAGCCGTCCAGCTTCTGGATGCCGTACTTCTCCACGCACTCCCAGGCTTCAGGAGTACCCGTGGCTATCATATCATAGCCGCAGTTCTCTAGTGCCAGTCTGAGAATCTCAGCACCAATCAGAGCCTCTGCCCAGGAGAACATATAGTCCATATTCTCAGCATCCTGGGGGTGGTATTTCTCACAGTATTCCATCATCTTGGCCATACCAGGCACATCATCGCCCCAACTTACGGTACCATATACGCCATAAACACCCTCAACGATATCAGCCCCGGCCAGGTCAACTAGAGCCTTGGTATAGCTGGCATGGGCACAACCAATGACTATACCAGGATACATACCCAGCTCATAGGCATTCTTGATGATCACAGCGGTAGGTGCCGGGGTGCTGGAGATGAACAGGATATCTGGCTCCAGAGCCTTAATTCGGGTCATGCTCTCCATCTCGGATATAGTATCTGCAGCGTGCTCTTCTTCAGGAAGTAGCTCAATTCCTAACTCATCAGCCAGACAAAAAGCCGCATCCCGTGCCCCGTAACCGGTGGGGTTATTGAGCAACTGCAGTGCCATCTTAGGCTTTCCCGGTCCTTCCCAGATGTTCTCCATATAGTAGTTGGCAAAGGCTGCCCAGTCATCGCCATAGTCTGGCATCTGGGCATAGATGTGCTTTGGTGGATTGGTGCACGCCGGGGAGCTGAAC
>DAOWJM010000106.1 GCA_030640325.1 Dehalococcoidia bacterium
ACGACTAGTTGAGCTGTTAAGAAAGGCTGAGCAGGATGCTACCCAGGATGAGTCCCTGCAGGATATTAATATCTTCCCAATAATAGCCAGTTGGCGACAGGCTTACTCCGATTTTGGGGCGAACCCCAATAAGTTTTATTCCTCAATTGAGTCACTGGGTAGGCGTGCCCGTCGGGGTGACCAGCTACCCTATATTAATACTCTGGTAGCCCTGTTTAACTACTTTTCCCTCAGGCATATGGTGCCCAGTGGCGGTGATGACCTGAATGCGGTTAATGGAGACCTTTGTCTTACCCTGGCTAAGGGCGATGAGCCCTTTACCCCGCTGAACTCGGATGTTATTGAGTATCCAGCACCCGGCGAGGTGATTTATGTTGATAATTCTAAGGTAATGTGCCGACGCTGGAACTGGAGACAGGGTGACCAGACCAAGCTTAGCCCAGCGACAACCAATGTAGCGATAAACATAGATTGCTTGCCACCGGTGTCAAAAGATGAAGCCAGAGCGATAACCAAGGAGCTGGCTGATTTAGTCCAGGAGTTCTGCGGTGGCGAGGTAACATCTCTTCTACTCAATGCCAGCCAGAGTGAGGTTGAGATATAACTAGCCCTTAACCCTTATGTGGAGATAGAGGTCACCGGATTTTTTGCCTTCTTTTGCCCCCATGCCCCTGAGCCTGATTTTAGTCCCCGGCTTAACCCCCGGCGGTATTTTAACCATCAACTTCTTTTTCTGCCCCCCTCTTTTATAAGTGACCTGTCTTTCGCCCCCACTGGAAGCCTCAGCCTGAGGAATCTCAAGCTCAATATGCTGGTCAAGCTCCTGTCTAAGCGGGGGTTCATATTCAAAACCAAGGAGCTTACGCAGAGCATACTTCCCCATCTTGACCGCTATCTTAGAGAATAGCCTTTCAATCAAGCCTGGCTTATGAGTGGAGACTGTGGTATATGGATAGCCCTGCTGATAGGCTCTTTGCCCTACCCCTCCGGGAGTGGCATAGAATTGAAACATGACGCCCTTACCCTCAAAAAACACCCCATTAAGAAAGTCAGGGTCAAATCTAAGTCCTGCTTGAGCGAACATCCGGCTCAGTTCGTCAAACATAGCCCGGTTGGAGAAGATGTCCCGGAAAATATCCTGCTGAGAATATTGAAAGCCTTTATACCCGGTATCATAACCAACGCCAGCAAACTGCCCCCTTCGGGCAAAATCATACTGCCGCCTTTTGCTTTCATCACCAAGCACCCCGTAAGCCTCATTTATCTCCTTAAACCTCTCCGCAGCTTGCTCTTCATTGCCGGGATTGGTATCGGGATGATATTTGAAAGCAAGTTTTCTAAAGGCTTTCTTTATATCTTCCTGGCTGGCATCCCCGGAAATGCCAAGAGTTTGGTAATAATCCTTCATATCACCTCTAGCTAACACTTAACATCTGGGTATGATAGGATTATTATAGCACTGAAACGCTTGATAGCGAAGCAGCGGAGGTTAGAGATTGATTACTAACTGTTGTTCCCACCCACCCTCCTTAGCAGCTTTGCTCTTGGACTCCGGAGGGTGCGAGAGTGGGAAGAAATAGGCGGTTAAACAACCGTGGAGGTTATAAGTGAACAAAATTGATTCAGTCTCAGATATGGTTCTTCAATCAAAAAAGCTGGTGGTCTTTACCGGGGCTGGCATCAGCACTGAATCGGGTATTTCTGACTTCCGCAGCCCGGGGGGAATTTGGGACAGGTTTGACCCCAGTGAGCTTAATTATCAGAGTTTTATGGCTAGCGAGGCAGGAAGGGAGAAGTATTGGGAATTCTCCAAATCGCTCTGGCCTGAGATAGCGGATGCCAAGCCTAACCCCGGTCATTATGCCATCGCTGAACTCTATCGTTTGGGCAGATTAGATTGTGTAATTACCCAGAATATCGATAGTCTGCATCAAAAGTCTGGGGTTCCTGAGGAAAAGGTGATTGAGCTGCATGGCACACTGAAATGGGTTATTTGCCTTGAATGTGGGCGAAGATACCCCAGGGAGCAAATCCAGGCTAGGCTTGACTCTGGAATAAAGGTTCCACGGTGTGATAGCTGCGGCGGAATCATGAAGCCAGCTACTGTTGCCTTTGGTCAGCCAATGCCTGAGCGAGAAACTCGCCAAGCAGAGAGCAGAGCTGCCGCCTGCGACCTGTTTTTATCGGTCGGCTCATCACTGGTAGTCTACCCCGCCGCCCAGATGCCGCTGACAGCTAAGGATAACGGTGCCAAATTGATTATCATTAACCTGACGCCAACACCTCATGACCATTATGCTGATATTGTAATCCATGAAAAGACTGGTCCGGTTCTGTCTCAAATAGCGAACCAGGTAAAGGCAAAATTGAAAGGGGATTAAAAATGTGGGATGTGATTGTGGTTGGTGCTGGTCCAGCGGGAACCGCCGCTAGCAAAAGGTGTGCTGAATACGGCTTAAATACTCTGCTATTGGAAAAGAGAAAATTGCCCAGGGATAAAGTGTGTGATGGTATGGTGATGGGACCAGTAGCCCACACCCTTATCAAGCAGGAATTTGGTGATATACCCAAGAATATATTGAGCAAGCCTTATTATTTATCAGGCTATATGTTTCATGTGCCTGGTATTGGCAGTCAGAAGCTTGACAACCTCACCCCATTAGCCTGGAGGAGAGACTTAGATTACTGGATGAACCAAAAGGCACAGGCTAAAGGTGTGGAAATATGGCAGGCTAGCCGAGTTACTGGTCTGAGACTGAAGGAGCAAGGTTTTTCAGTGGAGATAGAACAAGATAAACAAAAGTCGGAGCTTGAAGCTAGGTTTGTCGTCGGAGCTGATGGAGCTACCTCTATAGTCAGGAAATTCTTATTCCCAGAGCTCAAAGTCAGGTATAGCCAGATATATCAGGAATGTCACCAAGGAGAATTAGACCTAGATAAGAAATACTATCACTGGTTTTACCCTGTGGAATATGCCCCTTTGAACTTTGGTGCTCATCATAAGGGCGATTTCATCATAATAGATGTCGGAGGCGGGCTTGGTCAGATAAAGCAGTTTCTCATCTGGGTAAAGAATTTTCTAGCTAAAAACTACAACTTTGATATTAGCCAGAAGCCGGTTTGGAGGGGCGGTTGCCTTGAGCCAGTAATGTATAAACAGGTAACCTCTTATACCTTCTCCCCAGCCAAGGGGAATGCCCTACTGGTCGGTGATGCCGGTTGTTTGCCTATGCCGGTGAGTGGCGAAGGCATTAGCCCTGGTATTAAGAGCGGGCTACTAGCTGCTGACTCAATCATAAGGGCTATAGAATCAGGGGAACAACCTGATAGGATTTACTTAACCAAGGTTGAGGGTATTATCTCTGTATTTAAGGAAATCTACCCCCGATTCAAGGGAATCTCAGAGGAGACAAAGGCTGGTGGACATTCCCTTCCAGAAGTTTTACGAGACGCTTATCACAGTACCCTGAGGATGTTTTAAGCTGTTGAAAATAAGATTATTTGCTGCCATGAGCCTATTGTTAGTTTCTTTGCTTGGTGCCAGTTGCGCCCCCAGCCGAGATTTTGATACCTGCCTCAGCTCAATTGTGAAGCCGTATCGCTTCAGTATTGTGAAATGGGAGTTTAAGACTATATCCGATGAAGCTGAACAATGGCTTTTCGGTGAGCATGAAAAAATTGACGACCAAACGGATACGGTGGCAGAGTATTTTTTCCTGGTTGAGCAAATAAAAAGCTTGGAATCAGAGATAGCAGCCATTAACGCTGATAATAAACAAGGCGATTTAGCCCCGCTTGAAGCTGAATTAAATAGGTTACAAGAGCAAAGAATGGCTTTAGCCGACAAAGTGGAGAGGATAATAGCCAGCCAGATAAAAGAGGTTCTGGCTGAGCAGGGTATCTTCAATCCAATGGATGAACACATAAAGCTAAAGGTTAGCTTCCCGCCACTAAATTTCAAGTTGGAGAAGCTGCCTTACCTACTTGTGATTTCACCTAGAGACAGGATAGAGAGCATGAGAGAGATAGCCCTACAACAGAACCTTAGCCTGGAGGAAATGGAGAGCATTGAAGCCAGAGTTGATAAATTGGGTGTCTCCTCACTGGTGATGGGGCTTGGTGGCTTGGGGGCAACATATCCCACCTTTGTGACCAACAACGCCAGTCTGCGGTTTACCATCAACACTGCCATTGAGGAATGGCTGCACCAATACCTAGCTTTTAAGCCATTAGGATTTCTATACATACTAGATTTAACCGGCATATCCAGAAATTATGAAATTGCCACCATAAATGAAACCTTGGCTGGCATGGTCAGCAAGGAAATTGGCGCTATCGTCTGCGAAAAATACTACCCTGGCTATGAAAATAATGCCCATCAAAAGCAAGCAGCAAGCTCAGGGTTTGACTTTAACCGAGAGATGAGAGAAATAAGAAGGGCGGTTGATAAATACTTAGCCCAGGGAGAAATCACGCAGGCTGAGGAATTCATGGAACAGAAACGGCAATATCTAGTCTCAATGGGCTATCAAATCAGAAAGCTAAACCAAGCCTATTTTGCCTTTCACGGGACTTATGCTGATAGACCAACCTCCATTAGCCCCATCGGGGTTGAGCTAAAAAAGCTAAGAGAGCAAAGTGCCTCATTGAAGGATTTTCTAAACACGGTTGCCGCCATGACCAGTCGACAGGACCTAAGTGCTAGTATTAAATGAGAGCCAAGTTGCATAGAAACTTGAGGTTTGCTAAACTGAAATTGCATGTGGGCCGCTAGCTCAACTGGCAGAGCAGCTGACTCTTAATCAGAAACTTGATGTCCCACCTAGTGCCCCCAGATACGATTTCGTGCCGTCTGGTTTGACATCAAGCGCGATTTTATATCTGGCTGTGCCACCCTGTGCCACTGGGTGCTAAACAGTTCGTTAGCAAAATGTTAGCAAAATAGGAGCCCATAACAGAGTAGCCAGCGTTCTTTGTCATATTAATAGAAATCAGATACAATTTATACTCAAGGAGCAGAAAGCGCAATTGCTCTGACGAGAAGACTATCAAAGCTCGTTGAACTTGAGATGTTTGTTCCAGAGGAGGGAGTGAAGGAAAGTGTTTCTGTCATTCTCGTTCTTCTTGTCCATGTTCTTCCTCCTTCTTTTGTTGTTCTTCTAATGCTTCCCGAGCTTCGTCACTAACAATATACCCTGCTAATGTTATACCGTGTTCCTTAAAGAAGAGATGCAGGGCAGTGTCCAAGAAGTTTCCGAGGGGCATATCAGGACGCCATCCCCAGAACTCTACTGCCGCCTTTTGCGCTGCCCTCATTATCGGTGTGTAGTCTGTAGTATATACCCTCGGAACAAATCTGATTTGTTGAGCATCAGCCAAAATATTTGTTTCTCTTGTTGGTTGCCGTACTTGCTTCCTAGCCTTAGTAATGGTACTACCCTTAGCCTCAGCAGTGGTATTACCATTTTGTTCAAAGTGAGTCTTCTTCCATTCTTGGAAATAGTTATAGGTGCTCTTGCTTTTAAGATCCAGAGCCTTCACCTCAGGGTCGCTGGGTCGCTTCCCCTGGTCAAAGAGGGCAAAGGCTAATTCTTTTTTGGATACATTTGCCATGACTACCATTCCTATACTACCACTTTTTTACTACCCTCCACAACTACTAGAAAGGTAGTAAATTATAGTGCTTTTTACTACCCTGATGGTAGTTCTTAGAGGTAGTTCTCAAAGGTAGTTCTCAGAACATTCCGAGAACCGAGAACTACTATTTAGAATGCGAAATAAACAAAACCGCAAAACTAAATGAGAAAGGGTAGTCACTACCGTATCACTAATCAAGTGGTAGTAAATCATAGTAGTATTCACTACCTCTATGGTAGTTCTCAGAGGTAGCTGCCGTATTCAGTTCAGGGGTATTATGACCGGAAGGCAGCAGGCTTCCACTTACCAATGTTCTGTTGGGAGTGCTCGGATTCCTCTAACAAAATGCGCAAAGAGTCATATGGAAGCGAACTTTCCTGCGCTACTAATAAAGCGTCTTTTTCTATAACTATCACTATTCATGGCAGATTTCTTAACAATAAGCGCTTTTGCTAAATTTGAAGTAGGGTTATAATTTCAATACAATGCTTATCGGAGGCTAAAAATGTACCATGTAAGTGAGGTTGAGGAATTCGACTGCAAGACCTGCCCGTTTTGCAACTGTACTCTTGATATGTCTAAAGACTTCTGTGCTGACATCAACCTGCGTCATGGGCTGTGCTTATTCGAATGCCATAACTGCGGCACTGTATATGAAGTGGTGCCGGTTATCGCTGCCTGGCAGGCTCAC